>NZ_JASGEX010000185.1:0-31175 GCF_047606085.1 Parafilimonas sp. | reverse complement strand
ATTCATTTTGCCCATGCGATAATTTGCGACCATCTATCTTTTGGCCTATAAGTACTTCTAAATTTTGCATACGCAAAAGTAGGAAAATAAAGCGAGAAATGTCGCCTATCCTGTGAAATGGTTAGTACTGTATGAAAATGTAAAGCACAGCCAGTTTAAAAATAAATGGCAGCCAGTTGTTACATCCTATTCGTTTTTACCTGAATTTTATTTACAGGTATAACCAAAAAACACAATAATTAAAAAATGAAAACTTCAATTCTTACACTAATCGCGATTGCTTTTTTCAGCATTGCAAAAGCTCAGACGGCAGATGAAATTATCAGCAAACACCTTGCGCCATTGGCGGGAAAGACAAACTATTGCAAATAACCTCGCTGTATATTGAAAGCACAACCGAGGTGATGGGCAACCAGGCGCCTACCAAAACCTACATCGTGAACGGGAAAGGTTACAGGAATGAATCTGATTTTGGCGGCCAGCGCTTTGTACAGGTTATTACAGATAAAGGCGGATGGATGATCAATCCTTTCGGAGGCTCCGGGAATGCTGCTGCCATTCCGGACGACCAGTTTCATGCTTCTGCAGAAGCAGTTTATATTGACCCTTTTCTTGATTATGCAGCCAATGGCGCCAGGGTTGAACTGCAGGGCCAGGAAAAAGTTGGCGATGTAAATGCTTATAAAATAAAACTTACCAACAAGTATAATTCAGATATGTTTTTTTACTTTGACCCGGCCACATGGTATATTATTCAAACAGTGAACCAAAGCCAATCAAACGGGCAGCCGGTTACCGTAACGGTAACGTATGCTGATTACCAGAAAACAGATGCAGGCCTGGTTTTTCCCAGCAAAACACATTTGGACACAGGCCAGTTTGCATTGGATATGACAGCGAATAAAACAGAAGTGAATAAGGTAATTGACCTAAGCATATTTGATATGCCTAAGTAGTGAGTGTTTTAATATTGACCATAAAAAATAAGAGGCCGGATGTTTCAGCCTCTCATTTTTTATCACTTGCTGTTTTATCAGTTTATATATTTCGGTTCAACTTTTCTTTCAGCAACAGGCAGCGTTACGATTTTCTTTTTCTTTTTTCTTCCCCTGTTCCACCATATCAAAAAACCGGTAATGGGCAGCGAAGTACAAATAAGCCCGCAGATAAAGGTAAACAGCTTGCCCACCGGCCCCAGCCAGGTACCCATGTGCAGCTGCCACACCACATTTTCAATGTACTCTCCTTTCAGGCTTTTTGCAGGAAGCTGAAGGTCTTTGCCTGTGTATTTATCAATGAAGGCAAGTTGTGCATTTTCCGCACTTTTCAGCCCGAGGTTGGATGCTGTGGTTACCATATAAAAACCAGATGAATCCAGGTTATATAACCATATCTGTCCCAGCTTTTGCTGAGGATGTTTGGCAAACTCCCTATCGAAAACAGGATTGATGGCAATGGCAGGTTTGGTAAAATCGTTTTTGGGCATTTCTTTCTGCCATTTTGTTTCAATGTCGCCGCCAAAAAGCGTGGCCGTAGAGGCTGCCAGCGGGTGAAATGCTATAATCAGGCCTGTAACCGTTAGTATCAGGGCAAGCATGGAAGAATAAAAGCCCAGTACATTATGCAGATCGTAATTTACCCGTTTGAACCTGGCTTTCCATTTAATCTTAAAGCTGGCATCACGGGTGTGTTTGTTCCATTTTTTAGGCCACCAGAGTATGATACCTGAAATGATCTCAATCAGGAAAATGATCGTAGCAATATCCACAATCCATTCTCCTCCGCCATGCCACATAAATGCAGCATGCAGGTGTGCCATAATATAAAAGAAATTGGCGGTACGGTCATACTTCAATGCTTTACCGGTATAAGGATCTGCATATATAAAAGCCAGCCCTTTGCCCGGAGCAAAAACCCTGAAACGTACGGTTCTTTCCGGGTTTTTGTACACGGTTACTTCAGAAAGTCTGGCTGCCGGATACGCCTTTTTTATATTGGCCATTAGTGTTTCAATGGGCAATCGTTCAGGTTTTACCTCTTCAGTATAACGGGCTTTTCCGCCCGACCATTCAATAATTTCGTCACCATACACCACAATCGTTCCCGTTAATGCCACAAAAACGAGAAGAATACCGGCAAAAATTCCGGTCCAGAGGTGCAGCCACGCATTCACACGGCTGAAGATGGATTTTCCTGATTTCCCTTTATTCATATTAATTTAATTAAAAGGCCTAAGCACAACCGGGGGCTGTGCTTAGGCTAAAATATATAAATTACTTTTTAGAAACGATAAGTAACATTAAAAGCCAACATTCTTGTAGGCCCGGCAAACAGATAGGAATTATACGTATAATATTTCTCGTTGCCGATATTATCTATCTTGGCTGTGAGCCTGAATTTCGTGGCATCGTAAAAAACACTTGCACCAAAAACCGTGTAACCATTCAGGGTGATGGTATTGGTGTTGTTGGTAAAGCAGCTGCTCTGTCCATTGCCGCCTGCGCCGAAGCCAAAACCTTTCAGCGAACCGGAAGTGAAACCATAGTTCACCCAAATGTTGCCGGCATGGTAAGGAGCGCCTTCCACCCTGTTGCCTTCTATGGTTGACTGTGCAGTACCATAATATTTGGTATAACGGATGTCGTTGTAGCCATATCCCAGTGCAATGTTCAGGCCTGCAACCGGGTTGGCAAGGATATCCACATCCACACCACGGCTTTTCTGCTCATTGTCCTGTACATAGTAAGTGCTTACTGACCTCGGAACGTTTGTAACTTTAATGTCATAAACACTAACGGTACCGGTAAGGCGATGCTGGAACAGGTCAAATTTAACGCCGCCTTCCAGTTGGTTGGCGTATGTAGGTTTAAGCAGGTTACCCAGTGAATCTGTGTAGCTTACATTGCTATACCCATTGTTGTAGTTGGCATAAACAGAAAGGGCATCCTTAATAATTTCATAAGAAATACCGAGTTTGGGGGAATAGGAAGTTTGCTGGTAATCACTGCTTGTAGCCACAAACCTGTTGATACGCAGGCTTGCCATCAGCAGCAGCCTGTCTGTAACGTTCAGCACTTCGGAAATGTATGCACCGTAACTGTTCGTGATATCCCTGCTGCCGCTATATGTTGTGTAAGCAGCTATACTGTCCACCCTGGCTTTTTTAATCAGCTTCTGTGCCTCCGTAGCCGTAATATAAATTTTGTCGTAGGAAATAGAACCTCTGTAGGAGGCTACGTTGGTCCTGAAATAATCAAGGCCTACCAGCAACCTGTTACGCAACTTGCCAATCCTGAAGTCGCCGATAAAGTTTTGCTGGAACTGCTGCGTGTACAACTGGCTGTAAGGCAGGTCCAGAATACTTCTGGTAATGGTAGTCGTATCTGTAGTGGAAGCTTTGTTGGCTATGAGATAAATATAATGTGCTTCGTTGTTGCTTCTCGCTATTGCATAGTTAGTCTGTGAAGTCCATTGCTCAGACAGTTTGTATTCTGCCTGTCCGTTAACCGCCAATGTCTGCTGAGTACTATTGAAGTCCGGATTAATGTAAGAATTGGCAGGATCTAAATTCAAATCTTTAACATTACCGGCATATGTGCTGGTTCCTGTACCACCGGGAGGGGCATTAAAACCGAAGAGTACGAGAGGGCGAACACTTTTGTAATAATAAGCGTCAAAATGCAAAGTGAGCCTGTCGTTAGCTTTTATCAATAAGGAAGGAGCAAAGCCCACATTATTCTGAGAAAGTTGTTGAAACGTGTTTCTGTTATCGTACATTCCGTTAACCCGTAGCAGGGCAGTCTTGTCATCGTTCAGAGGGGTGTTGTAATCCACCGTGGTCCTTGCCAGTTCGTAGCTGCCGGTGGTAAAAGATACCTCTCCGCGTTTTACCTCTAATGGCTGTTTGGTAATGAGGTTGTACACACCACCATAGGATGCACTCGCATTACCACCAAACAAAGTAGCCGAAGGCCCTTTAATAGCTTCGATCCTCTCTATATTAAACAGGTCGGTCAGTGTTACATACCCGGTGGATACGCCATTTCTGTACATAATAGAGCCGCTGGAGAACCCACGGGACTTAAACGAAAGTGATGAACCGCCGCTACCGCCTACAATGGACATGTTGCTCACGCCCGGAATATTCAGTAATGCCTGCTCCGTGGTTGTAACCAATTGGTTTTGGAGCAGGTCTTTGGGAATTACCGCATAATTTTGCGGGTTCTCAGTATAGGAAAGCGGCATCCTGGCAACCTGGCCGCTGTTTTTATTAACATGGCGGTAAGAAGATGACACGATCACCTTGTCCAACACATTGGCTGTTTCCTCTAATTGTATATCGCCAACCGATATTTTTTCGGCATTCAGCTCAGCAGAAACGGTATTGGCCGTTACCCCAATAGACTTAACGGCAACCGTATATTGCCCGTAAGGGATATTTCTGAATTCAAAATGGCCGTTATCGTCTGACCTGGTTAATTTTCCCAACGGCACTAATACCACTACAACATTTTCTTCGGGCTGATGGTCTGCATTCAATACCCGGCCCCCGATAACACCGGTTTGTTTTGCCTGGGCTAAAGCCTGCCCGATGAATGTTCCTGAAAATATCAACGCAGAAAATAATAAAGCAGAAAATCTGATAACTTTTTGTTTAAACATGCAACATGATTCTTTTAGTGAAAAAAACCTTACAGTTATTAAGGAGGCGCAAAAATAAAAGTGAGGCTATCTTTTCTATTTATGAAATCGGGAAAGATTCAAAAGAATTGTTGCCTTGACAAATACAAGCATATACAGGTTTGGGAAAGCACGTAAACAAATGAAACAGCCTGCACAATTCAGAAGTTATGATAAAACACAGCAATGGCATCGCCATGCCCGGCCTTACAGGGCATTTCCTTATCATGTATCAATCAATGTTGTTTGCTTAAGGAACGTTTGTAAAGTCCCTCTCCTTTGGAGAAGCCTGGCTGGCGGCAAACAGGGATTTAGGGTAAGGCTAAACCGGCGCTTTAAGAGCGGCGCCTTAGCATGCAGTCAACATGGATTATTTGCCTATACCATATTTTGTTTTATACCGTTCGTACAACTGCTTCTGCACGTTATCAAGATTTAGCTGCCTGCCCTGTATGAACGCATAACCAATATTGCCTGACTTAATATCCAGCACATCGCCATCGCTTACAATAATATTGGCATCTTTACCTGCTTCCAGCGAACCGGTTTGTTTATCAATGCCTAAAATTTTTGCAGCGTTTAACGTTATGGCCTGCAGCGCCTGTTCTTTGGTTAAGCCAAAGCCAACAGCTACACCGGCATTGAACATCAGGTTACGGCCACGGTTCATTTCATCAAAATCGTTGATACAATACAATACGCCTGCCTGCTGCAACTGGTAAGGCAGTTTTGCGTACGTATCCACATCATCATCCTGCATTACCGGCAATGTGTGCATTTGATTCAGTATAACGCCAATATTGTTTTGCTTCAGGTAATCAGTGATCTTATTGGCTTCTGTGCCGCCTACGATCACCGTTTTAAATCCAAACGCTTTTGCAAATTCAACAGCGATCATCATTTCATTTACCATTTCACAATGCACAAAAAAAGTTTGTGTTTGATCGAATAATCCTTTTACTGCTTCAAATTTTATATTCGTTACCGTATGTGCCGGTTCGGCAAGATAGGCTTTTGCTTCGCGGAAGAAAGTGCGCACTTCATCAATTTGATTATATGCATTTTTTAACCTGTCTTCTGCATTATTCTCTGGAGAAGGAATTAAAGAAGGCATGCGGAAATGAATGCCATTGTCTTTCTGATATACGGCATCTTCCCAGTTCCAGCCATCTAATTGCATAACAGATGAAGCGCCGCTGATGATGCCGCCATCGGGAACAATGTTTGCCAGCAAAACGCCATTGCTTCTAACGGTGTTAATAATCTTTGAATCGGTATTATAGGCAACCAATGCATGCACGCCGGGATTTAATTCGCCTAATTCATCATCATCACGCTCAGAGCGTATGGCGCCTATTTCATTCAGGCCAATCTGGCTGTCGCTTAAAATTAAGCCGGGATAGATTTGTTTCCCGGAACAATCAATAATTTTTGCCCCATTTACATCAGCAGATTTACCCACTGCTGTAATTTTTCCATTTGAAAAAACAATGGCGCCATCTTCAATTACTTCCCCATTGCCCACATGAATGGTTGCATGCGTTAAGGCAATGGTTTCTTTTTGCGCAGGCGCGGGTAAAATGTTTGATTGCGCAAAGCCTTTTACAATGATTACTGAAAATAAGATTGTGAGCAT
Source organism: Parafilimonas sp. (assembly GCF_047606085.1). Lineage (GTDB taxonomy): Bacteria > Bacteroidota > Bacteroidia > Chitinophagales > Chitinophagaceae > Parafilimonas. Next base: position 24,859 of record NZ_JASGEX010000185.1, on the reverse strand, counting down.
ATTTTTCATGATAAGTAGTTTAAATGTTTACGGGATTGCAGGTTCACAAGTTTACAAGTTCACGTGTTCACAAGTTCTTATGTTCATCTGGCTGACCTGAATTTAGTTCCCTTTAATTCGCTTGTTTGTAAATAGTCAATTAGTTTTTGAAGTAAAACAATTATTTCTTTGGCATGTTTATAAAGTAAATCAAATTCCTCCTGGCTTACATACTTTCTATCTAATGCCCTGTAAAGCTGCGAACGGAATTCACCACATGAACCCTTTGAAATATATAAAAACTGAACAAATTCCTTATTGCCACTTCGCTCAAAACCTTCGGCTATATTATCCATTATTGAACCTGAAGAACCTTCAATCTGGTCAATAAGCCTGTAGCTGTGCTTAAATTTTCCACCATCAATCAATTCACCTACAAACCTGCAAAGTGCTCTTGCTCTCTGCCAGGAAATGATGTCTTCAAAACATTTTATTGTTGCCATAATTTTAAAGTTTAAGCGTTTACGAGTTTAATACATCCGGTTCAATCAACTTGTGAACTCGTGAACAAGTGAACTTTTGAACTAAAAATCAAAACCCACCAACCAACGAATGAACCCTGTCTTCCTCGCATTCATTTATCTGGTCGAAAGTTCTTACCGCAGGCTGTGTTTTGGCGCCATCTTTTTTGGCAGCCAGCATTTTCTGAATAAGCCTGTTTCTTTCACTGGCTATATAAATGCGCAGGGTTGAATCGCGCTGCCTGTCGTAATATTCAATACCGTCAACATACGTTTTTTGTGCGGTGGCATATACGCTTAGCGGGTTATCGTTCCATAAAACAAGGTCTGCATCCTTGCCCGCTTTAATACTGCCAACCCGGTCTGCAATGTGCAGCATAATGGCAGGGTTTAATGTGCACGTTTTGAATGCCTGCTCCGGCGTGAGGCCGCCATATTTAATGGTCTTGGCAGCTTCCTGGTTTAAGTGGCGCGCCTGTTCTGCATCATCGCTGTTTACAGCAACGGTTAAGCCCACATCCGTCATTAAAGCGGCATTGTATGGAATGGCGTCCTGCACTTCAGCTTTATAAGCCCACCAATCGCTGAAGGTGGATGCATATACGCCGCGGGCTTTCATTTTATCCGCTACTTTATATCCTTCCAGTATATGCGTGAAGGTGTTTACTTTAAAATGAAATGAATCGGCTACATGCATCAGCATATTAATTTCACTTTGCACATAAGAATGGCAGGTTATAAATCTTTTTGAATGGAGGATTTCCGCCAGTGCATCCAGCTCCAGGTCTTTTCTTTTACCGGCGCTTTGTTTTTCATAATCTTCAGCATGGGTAAATGCATCTGTTAATACCTGTTCCACACCCATGCGCGTATTGGGAAATCGGCTGTTGGTTGGCGAAGAAGAACGTTTTACATTTTCACCCAGGGCAAATTTTATAAAGCCATCCCAGTCAGCAAATTTCATGTCTTCCGCATCCCTGCCCCATCGCAGTTTTATCAATTGCGTCTGGCCGCCAATGGTATTGCAGCTTCCATGCAGAATGTGGGAAGATGTTACCCCATCTGAAAGCTGGCGGTATATCTGTATATCTTCCGGGTCAATCACATCGCCCACGCGCACTTCCGCTGTTACGGATTGCGAACATTCGTTTATGCCGCCGGTGGCCGCAATGTGCGAATGCTCGTCAATAATGCCCGGTGATAAATACATGCCGGTTGCATCAATCTGTCTGGCGCCTGCGGCAGAAAGGTTTTTTCCAACAGCCGCTATCTTGCCGCCTTTAATCCATACATCGGTATTTTGCAAAATACCATCGGCTTCATTTGTCCATACCGTTGCATTTTTAATTAAAACATCTTCCTGCTTAGGCATATCCTTAAAACCATAACCAACAAACGGGTACAATACGCTTGTATCAATAAATTCTTTTTTCTTTTTCGGCCTGGCTGTATCAGGCTTTTCTATGTAAGGCGATGATGCAACCATACTCCATGCAACCGTATTGCCATAAGCATCATAACCCGAACCGTTCCATACGTCTTTATTAATGATGCCGGTAAGAAAATTGCTTTTGGAACTGTCTGCTTTAGCGCTCCATCTTACATTAACCGTATTGTTGCTGATGCTTAATTTAAGATCGGTTTTGGCTGTATCGCCTGCAGGCTTAATGGTTGCAGACAGCTTGTCTGGCCTGCCTTCCACAGCTACTTCATATTGCCTGTTCGTATTATTTTGTTTGATGGTAAGCTTATAATTGCCGCGATAGTCATTCCATCCTTTATCGGTTAATATAAATTGCTTGCCTGAAATCCAGTTTTGAAGAAAGATTGTTTTTTCATCAAATACAGGGCCGCTGGTAATGATGAAATTGGCAAGCTTGCCAGCATCAATACTGCCTGTTTTATCATACGCGCCAATTAATGTGGCAGGCGTTTTGGTTAAAGCGTCCAATGCCTTTGCTTCGCTCAGCCCATCATCAATGGCTGTGCGAAGGTTCTCTAAAAATTCACCCGGCGCCGTGCCGCTTGCAGTGAGGGCAAAATTCAAGCCCGCCTTATCAAACATGCCCGGTTCAAGCGGCGCCATTTCCCAGTGCTTCATTACGCTTAATGCAACAAGGCCTGTGGCATTGGGGTCTTCTACATCTACTGCTTTTGGAAAGTTTAACGGCAGGATGAAATTTGCTTTCGCAGCTTTCATTTCGGCCATGCGCTGGTATTCATTGCCGCCGCCTTTAATAATATATTGCACGCCAAATTCATTTGCAATTTTTGTTGCGCGCAGCACATTCCATTTATCGCCTGCATCAAAAATCTGCGGCAACGATTGATTATCGTTCCAGGCCTGTAAGGAAAGATTGGTGCCTTCGCTGGTTGACTTTTCCCGGTCTTCGGGTGTAAGATTTTTATACCATGCTGCATCAAGATAGGTTTGCCGCAATAAAGCAATAGCGCCCATTAGCGATGTTGGATAATCCTGTGTGGAACTGCCTCTGCTGAAAGAATAAAAAGCGGCCGCTTTTTCTTTCAGCATATTAAAATTTTCCTTTTCATCGCTTAAAGTAATAAGCGTACCCGTGCCCCGCGCAATGCCGTCCTGCAAATGCGAAAGCACAACACCGAAACCTATGCCGCGCAGGTCTTTGGCTTTATCTTCGTTTACCGCATATATTTTATAAGCGTCCGTCTCCGGCCTTATGGCCTGGTTCCAGCCATAAGCGCCTTTTGTATTGCTGACAAATTGTGCGCTGAAGCCGCGGCGCTGCTGCAGTTGCTGCGAAGTGGTGATGCCGTAATCGCTTATCAAATCAATAAAAGAAGGATAAATGTATTTGCCTTTGCAATCAATAGCTGCAGCATCTTTTGGTACAGAAAGATTGCTGCCCACCGCAATTATTTTGCCTTCTTTAATAATAAGCGTTGCCTCTTTTAAGGTTGTTTTGGAATCTTTCACAATGGTGGCATGGGTAAAGGCAACATAGCCTTCGCGATAGTCGTGAACGCCATTCACCGGGAAAGTTTCCTGTGCAGATACAACTGAAATAATGCAGCAGCAAAAGAGAAGCAGTTTGGTTCTTTTCATGAGCGGTATTCTGGTTTTATGAAAAAGATAAAATTAATGGCTACACATTACAATAAAAAAATTTGCTGAAAAAAAATAAGCCGCAGCGCTTATTATATTCCATGTTGCATAAAAATGCGCGGGGTTTTAACCTAAACCGCACAAATACATAAGCAACCAAAGCCTGTATTCATATATAGTTAAAAATAATTTCTACATATCCGGCACAGCATGCAATATGCTTGTGCCAGCCTTATTTAATAACGACTTATTTTTAATGCCCGCCACATAAACAAATACACTGCTTGCTTATCTTCGGCAAAGAATAACCATATATGAGCATTGATATTATACAACGGTTGCGGCAAAGCGGTACAGATAAAATAAAGTTTGCCGTTGCTGATATTGATGGCGTGTTGCGCGGCAAGGTCATCAGCATGAATAAATTTTTAAAGGCCGTGCAAAACGGCATTGGTTTTTGCAATGTGGTGTTTGGCTGGGATATGGATGATGCCTGTTATACCAACGGCGATGTAAGCGGCTGGCATACCGGCTATCCTGATGCGTTTGCTTCCATTGATTTGCATACTTACAGAACCATTCCCTGGCAAAATAATATACCTTTTTTTCTGGCTGATTTCAGCCATGCGCCTGAAGTGCAGGCGGCCTGTGCGCGCACCTTGCTAAAGAAGGTAAAGCAGGCGTGCGAGGATGCCGGCTTCAAAGCCGTTTTTTCCAAAGAGTATGAATGGTTCAATTTTACGGAAACGCCGCAAACATTAAGCGATAAGCATTATACAAACCCGCAGCCGTTAACGCCGGGCATGTTTGGCTATTCGCTGTTACGCACATCGCAGAACGATGCCTTTTATTATGACCTCTTCAATTTATTGAAAGCGTTTAATGTGCCGCTGGAAGGCTTGCATACAGAAACCGGCAACGGCGTGTATGAAGCCGCTATTGAATATGCGGATATACTTGAAGCTGCCGACCGGGCACTGTTATTTAAAACAGCCGTAAAGGAAATTGCATACAGGCACGGTTATATGGCATCGTTCATGGCAAAGTGGAACCATGCTTTGCCGGGTTGCAGCGGCCATATTCACCAGCATCTTGAAGATGCCAGTGGCCATAATATTTTTAGAGAGGAAAGCGATGTGGATGGTATAAGTGAAACTATGAGGCATTATATAGCGGGGCAGTTATATTGCCTGCCCTTTATAATGCCCATGTATGCACCAACGGTGAACAGCTACAAGCGGTTTGTGGAAGGCGCCTGGGCTGCCACAACGGTAAGCTGGGGCATTGAGAACCGAACAACGGCGCTGCGGGTTATTAACCAGGTGCCGGCTGCAACACGGCTGGAAACACGTGTGCCAGGCGCAGATACCAATGCATACCTGTCAATGGCGGCCAGCCTTGCCTCTGGTTTGTACGGCATAAAACATAAGCTTGCGCTTGAACTTGCGCCCGTTAAAGGCAGCGCTTACGATATAAAGGCTTTGCAGCGATTGCCTGCAGGCCTGCAACAGGCAACCCTTATTATGAAGAACTCACATATTGCCGCCGATTTATTTGGTGAAGCTTTTACAGATCATTTCATCCGAACCCGCGAATGGGAGTGCCAGCAGTTTGAAAAAGCCGTTACCAACTGGGAACTGAAACGTTATTTCGAAATAATATAAGGGATGCAGGATTTTAAAAGATTAATACACAGGCCATGCTGAACATTGATGAAAATTTGTTGCGGTTTATAGATTTTACGGCTATTGTAAGAGAAGCCTGGCAGGCTTATGACGATACACGAACGATCATACGCATTGTTGACATCAGCGCAAAAGTTTCAACCAACCACGTTTACCGCGTAACATTTGAAGATAACAGCTTTATTATAGCCAAGCTTTCCTATTATGGCCAGTTTGAACATTTTGAACAGGACCATACCATTATAGATGTAATGAGCAACAATTTGCCAGCGCCTTTTGAAAATTTGCTGGCCCGTTCGCTTATGAAAGGCAACAAGCTTTTCATCTACCGTTATCAAAACGATATTATTGATGCATGGGTTGTTTTTTACAGGCCTATTCAAATAAAAAAACGTGCGCCAAGGCGCCTTGATGATGAGCAGATAGAAAAGTTTGCCGAGCAACTGGCGCTGTTTCATAAAGCCTGTTTTAATATTCGCAAAACATTGCCAAAATCGTCCAAGTCTTTTAAAACAGATATTCTTACACTGCTTGATTATCTTGAAACAGATGATGGCCGTTACGAGCACCGCATGCACGAAAAGGTTATACGGGAACAATGCAATTTACTGCTGCAGCAGTTTGAAATATTCCGCTATTCAGGCATTGAGCGCATACCGGTTTTTGTTGACTGGAATATTGGCAATTTCTCCATCACATCTTCCTTCAGGCTTTTTTCACGATGGGATTATGACTGGTTCCGCATGTCAACCCGCATGATGGATTTTTATTTTCTCAGCCGCGTGGTATCGAATGTGGGCGACAGAACTGCATTTAGTTATTATATTGGGCCTTTGATGGAAGACCGGTTTATCCGCTTCCTGAAGGCTTACCATGCTGTGTACCCGTTAACCAGCATGGAGATTGTATTTTTAAAAGAAGTGTATCGTTTTTTTATTTTGAATTATGTGGTAAAGGATGGCCGTTATTTTTTTCATGAAATGTTTGCCGGCAAACTGCAGCGCGAAGCTTTTGAGATATACCTTCCATCAATTGAAAAAGAATTTAAAGCAGATAAATTATTAAAGGCACTTAACCTCTGAGCATGCGGATACAATCATTTTTTTCAATTGCAGAACAATTTAAAGTTGTGTTCCTGGATTCCTATGGTGTATTAAAAAATTACAATGGCCTTATTCATGGCGTGCGGCAAACCATTGAGTTTTTGCGCAGCAGGAATATTATCATCCGCATATTAACCAACGATGCTTCACGCAGCCAGCAGCAGCAGGCCGAAAGTTTTCACAGGCTTGGCCTGCACGACATACAGGAATATGAAATTGTTACATCAGGCATGATGGCCAGGCAATTTCTTGAACAAAAAATAACAAGCGGTAAAATAGCCTATCTCGGCACCGAGAATTCGGCGCATTATATTTTACAATCCGGGCTGGAACATATTCCTGTATGTGACATTGATCTGCTGAAATTAGACGACATCAGTGCGCTTGTTTTTTTGGATGACGAAGGTTTTGACTGGAATACAGACATCAATAAAACCGTAAACTTATTGCGCCACAAGAACCTTCCGGTTATTGTGGCCAACTCCGATAAGTTTTATCCCGTTTCCAGAAATGATGTGGCCGTTGCCACCGGTGGCATAGCCAAGCTTATTGAAAGCATGCTCAACAGGAAGTTCATTCATTTCGGAAAGCCCGATTCCCAGATGTTTATTTATGCCTATGACGAACTGAATACTACAGGCAGCTATAACAGGAATGAGATATTAATGGTGGGCGACACCCTGCAGGCCGATATACTTGGCGGCAATAAATTTGGCGTAAAAACCACGCTGGTGCTTTCCGGCAATACAAGCCGGGAAGATGCGCCATTGCAAATACGCTCCTCCGGCATCATCCCTGACTATATATGTGAATCTATATTGACATAAACTGAACCTGCCGAATAAAAATTCTTTATCTACTGCATCCTGTACCGCAATCCGCCATAGAACATCCTGCCCGTTACCGGGCCCCAAACAAGCGATGCATCAAAGTATTCGCTGAATGGCTGCGATGCGGCAATGATCACATGCTTCTGGTAGTAGCCGGTAAGGTTCTCCCCGCCGGCATATATACCAAGCCGGTTCTTTTTATCAAGCGTTTTGCTTACCTGCGCATTCAGTTCTTTACTTCAATTATAAACAGGTCGCATCCCGCTCCTTTTATGAGCCTCTTTTTAAGGGGTCAATTTAAAATGGTATTAAGGGGTCAATTTGATCGGTATATCCACCAGACGAAGTATCCGTTCTGTAACGGCAGCATTTGGGCAATAGCCCGGGATTTACACTTAATTAATGAGGTTCTTGTTTGGAAGTTTTCTATACAGTGTAAGATTGTTTCACACCCTGTTAATTGGGAACATTTCCTCATAATATGTAAAAAAAACGCCGGCAAATGCCGGCGCTTTCTGAAAGCAAAATTTACTACTTTATTTTACCATCACGCCTGTTCTCTATTACAGGCGTGATGCGTTTTATATGTTATGCACAGTTAATTTCCGGGCTCGCCGCAACCGGGGATTTTCATCAATTTTTACTACCACCCTTTTCATTTTCTCTTTTGGTGAAAATGCTGAAAAATTCACTTCAGCTGTTGCGAATTGAAATGCCTGATTATATTTTACAACGTCTCTTTTCATAGCTTCTTTTTTTGAAACTATTGAACTGGCTGTTAAGGATACTGAATGAACAGTTTGTTTAGTTTTATAAAAATAATCCAGCCTGGATTTTTGCGCAAACCCTGCAGTGGGTACCACAAACACAAAAACAATGATGGCTTTTTTCATTACTAAAGTATTTAATCATTAAAAGAGTTAATACAGCAGTAATCGCCAGCTATGCCTAATTTAAAGTATGCCTGTTAAGCCCGCATGCATCAATCAAATCCGTTATGAAAGACAAAAGCTTAATAGCTTTAGCCTTAATAAAACAGCAGTGTTTACAGTTTGCTTTATACAGTCCTGCTTAGTAAAAACAGGCTTATGCCCATACATGAGTTTTTCCTTACCTGTAATAAAGGGAAGAATATTGGCATAATATTCCCAATTGCCAAAATTATGCGCCACAGAATGGTATCTATAGTACAATTGTAATATTTAATGGTTGATATTGTAAATTAACTTTATTATAATCGGGGGGGGTATTACTACACTTGTTTAATCTTCCCAAACAGTAAGGCCTTCGCTGCAGTTGGCGCAGATATCAATATTCTTGCGGCTTTTCATGAGCTCGCTGCGAAATTGTTTGTAGTTGTCGTTATGCCATACTTCCTTAAACGATTGCGTATTTAAATTGCCCAAACGGTGCATGGCGTCCTTGTCAAAACAGCAGGGCACTACCATGCCGTCCCAGGTTATTACATTGGCGTGATGCAGTTTCCAGCAATGGTTTTTCATGCCGCTCTTGCTTTGCATAACCCCGTTTTTATCCCGGCGGTAACGGCTGTATTTATCAATGGTGGGAATAAGGTTATGCGGATCGTTTTCATAATCATATACCTGGGCGGTTTTAAAACGCACCTGGTCAACACCAATTTCTCTGGCAAGGCGTTTAATATCTTCTATCTGGTGCTCGTTTGGCTTTACCACCAAAAACTGGAAGAAGACAAACGGCGTTTTACTCTTTAATTCTTTTTTCCATTTTATAATATTGCGGGCGCCCTGCAACACCTTTTCAAGGTTACCGCCCACACGGTATTGTTTATACACATCCTGCGTGGTGCCGTCAATAGAAATAATGAGGCGGTCGAGGCCGCTTTCAACGGTGCGTTTGGCTTTTTCATCGGTAAGAAAATGTGCGTTGGTTGATGTGGCCGTATAAATGCCCTTATCATGCGCATATTTCACCATATCGAGGAAATCGGGATTGAGAAATGGCTCCCCCTGAAAATAAAAGATAAGGTATAAAAGCTCTTTATGAATGTCGTCAATGGTTTGCCTGAAAAAGTCTTTTTTCAGCATGCCGGTGGGCCTGGTAAAGGCGCGCAAACCACTCGGGCACTCCGGGCAGCGCAGGTTGCACGAAGTGGTTGGCTCAAATGAAATGGAAATGGGATAACCCCATTGCAACGGCTTTTTCAACAGCTTGCTTAACTGGTAACTCGCCATAACCTGCACCGCATTAAAAGCGCGGCGAAAGGTGAGCTTGGAGAAAAGGTTTTTCGTATCGTTCCAGTTAAAATATGCCATAAAAGAGCGTAAAAATACAACATGCAGCTTTAATAAAATGTTTATAAACGTCAGGGGCTTGTCATAATTGGAAATAGCAGTATTTTTACGGGCTTACAGCAGAACTATCTGAAACTATAAATCATTATAATACGTTCTCGCAGATGGCGCGGATAAACGCAGATGAAAAATCAGGTTCGTAACTATATCGTTCAATCCATTCTGATTATTAAAACCTGCAAGCTGGCATTCACGTTTAACAATTGACGTTTCACGAATGCTGCCATTACGCATTGCTCAAGAGTGAATGATCCGCCGCGGCGGAATGCCACAGCTTCATTGGCCGGTCAACAAATTATTCTTCTTTCAATAAACCGGCGCCTGCGTTGAAGGCTTGGCGATGGGCTGATATTCAATGAACGTCTCGCCCGAACGTCAGCCGATTGAAAAACTACAGCCGAAGATAAATACAAAAAGCTGATATTTGTTCGTCTGCTGGAACTGTTGCTGATAGCGAACTATAGCCGATTTTACTTCCTTCTGCCAGCCTATTGCCAAACCCTTTGTTAGCAGTTCGGGCTTTTTCAGTCGAGTTTCATTTTGAATACTACTCTGTCTTGTCCTAGTCCCGAATAGTTTTTGATTACCTTTATTCCGTTGTCGTTTTCAATACCAGTCATTATCATCCCGATTCCCAAATGAAAATTTATTGACTTTTCATTTGTCGGGGCGGTAATTGCTTTCAAATTTTTAATGTCGTTACTCTTCAAATATTCTATAAAATGTCTGTATAATTTTTTGCCTAATCCATTTTTCTGGTGGCTTTGTCTCACGCCAATTAGGTGAACATAGCCAGTCAGCTCAGTTTGTGATATAAAACCAAAAAGATATGCAACTACCCTATCCTTAATTTTTATTACGAAAGCTGTATTGCCAAATTCGTTGATAAACATTGGATGATGAAAAGAAAGAGTTCTGTCACTTCCCCAAAAGTCTGTGATGTCCGTAAGGATTTGCAAAAAGTCTGTCTGATTACAATTTAATATTGGTTCTGCTTCCATACTCTTTTATCGAAATATACGATTGTCATTTTTCTTATTCATACATTTTGTCTATTTAATTGCTTTGTCAATGTCGCCCATTTTTCTGTTTGTAATCGAGGTCGTCTTTAGCCTGACCGCTAACATGGTTATTGCCGCCATGTGTTTTTTTACAAAAGATGAAATACAACATAATAAAAACAGTTAAAACACTAATGCCGGTTACGGCATATTGCGGGTTAGTAATGGCGATTACTGCGCCCACAAAAATATAGGCAAGAATAAAAACAGCAGGCAGCAGCGGGTACAACTTCATTTTATAAATGCCGGTGCCATCCAAATGTTTGGTGCGTTTGCGCAATATAAAAATAGCGCCTGCAGAAGTGGCCATGCCAATGCTGTCGAGAAAAATGGTGAAGCTGAGTATCTGGTCGAACCGGTCGGCAAAAAATAAAACGATAACACAAATGGCCGCAAACACGCTGAGGCTAACGGTGAGCACATCTCTTTTTTCATCTTTCTTTTTAAAGGCTTTGGGCAAAATGCCATCCATGCTCATGGCATACATTACACGCGGGTTGCTGAGCAATAACACATTTACATAAGCCAGCACGGCGAGAAATAATAAAACAGAAAGCGTGTACCCGCCGGCTGCGCCAAACATCTTCCCGGCTACAATGGCAGCAATGCCTTTGGTTGATTTTAATGCTTCAAAACCGATGATCTTATAATAAGAATAATTAACACAGAGGTACAATATAATGATTGTAATAATGCCCATAACAATGCCGCGTGGCGTGTTCTTTTGCGGGTTGTGCACCTCTTCTCCAAAATTGATGGTTTGCTGGTAGCCGCCATACGTAAACGATACGGCCTTTAATGCAATACCGAATAATAAAATACTGTTGGCTGAAGCGGCGTTTGCCACAACATTTTCATGAGTATTGGTATTATATAATTGTGGAAAGAGAAGCGCTGCAATTAAAACCAGTATCAGGCACAGTTTAATGATCATTAAAACATTCTGCGTGTTGGCGCTCATGCGCAGGCCCATCAAGTTAACGCCATAAAATATAACGATGGCACCAATGGAAAGCATGGCTTCGTTAAACGACGTGGGGGCTTTAAATATAAGCGGCGCAATATATTCGCTGCCTATAAGCGCAACGCCTGAAAGCGAAGCTGCATTGGAAATAAGAATGATGCAGTTAATGCCAAATGCCAGAGAAGGATGATAGCAAACGGCAAATATTTTATAATAGCCGCCGGTTACAGGATAGCGGGAACCGATTTCTGCATACGTGAGCGCACCGCATATTGCAATAAGGCCGCCCAGTATCCATACGCCAAAATAAATTGCGGGCGATGATGAAGCAGCGGCCGCATCCTTTGCTGTTCTGAAAATGCCCATGCCTATTACAAGGCCAATAACGATCATGGTAATATCAAACAGCGAAAGTTTTTGCTTATCCTTCATGCCGGTAAATTTAATTAAAACATCACTGTGATTCTTTACAATATAAAAACCGCTATTCACCCCTTTTGCATACGGGCTTCACCGATTGACACTTAACCAAAAGCCAGGTCTGTTTTTAACTTTGTGCTAAATGAAGGGGTTTATGTCGAAAGTTTTATTTCTGGGCATGCCAACCTTCTTACATATACGGCAACCTTTTATTGAAGTAGGCGGTTATGCAAAAGCTGTAAGCGAAAATTTTAAATGGAAGCAAACAAAGATAATGGAATAATAGCAGCAAGGGTTATATGCATGTATGAATGAAGAAAGGCAGCCGCACATGGTTGCCTTTTTTGGCTCGATATTGCTTACAAGCGGGGCAATAGCACTGTGCCCGCTTGTATGTAGCAAACACTTTTATAGACAGCACATTCTATTGTCGAGTTATAGATTGCTAAACCAATCAGTTTTAACTTCCACCGTTTCAGTCAATTTTGTTTCAATGCCAAGCTTCAATTCTTTAAGCTTGTCACATAACAATTCGCCGTCAATCAAATCTATTGGTGGCGCGCCATCTCTGGTTGCTTCTTTGGTCGCTTCTCTCGTGAATGTACCTGTGGTAATGAAAAGTCCTTTATCTGCACGACCTTGCATAGCGCCTCTAAAATCTCTAATTTTATCGGGAGTAACTGAACTTTTATATCTCTTACATTGAAAGATAACATGAAAGCTTAGAAAAACCACTTATCCTTACAATGCCTTTTCCATCTATTCCACCGTCACCAGTTTTTCCTGTTACTTCCACTTGAAAGAAACCGCTTTCCCTTAAAATTCTTTGAGCAAGTCGTTCAAAAGCAGAAGGTGATATAGCACATTTAATAATTGTTGCTTCCAGTTTTCAGAAGTTTCAAATTCAACTTCTTTTTCAGCTTGACTGTCTTGTTCTTCCTTGCTTTCGTTATATTTATTGCAGGTCTTGTTTGTTCTCTAACTGTTCTCTTTATCTCGTCCGGATTAAGTTTTGAAATATTAATGTCAGCTTGTGATAAAGCCCAGATACCGCGTGAAGAATTTTCAAGAAGTCCAAATTTTTTCAGGTAAGTTCTGCTCCAGGCTAATCGGTAATCAACTTCATTAATTGTCCCATCTTCGCCATGTGGAATTTGTAAAATGTCATCGTGAATTTTAGCAATCTCATAAACTTTTCCATTTATTTCTTCAATTGAACCTGAACCACCAGGTTCTTGCAGGGCTTGAATAGTCGGAATAAGCAATTCGTCAAATGTCGGGATGTTGGAATTTACTTTTTTTTGCCATTTAAAGAGTTTCATTTTGATTATTTTGATGTGCCCAAAAAAAGGGTTGCTGCCAACATTTTATTTTGACTTTAAGCCTTCTTACTGCTTATTTAATAAGCCTGATTGAAAAAGGATATTTATACAGCTTTCCTTCGCTGGCGCGAAGGGTAGCAACAATTACAAGCACTACATCAATTATACCAACAATCCATAACAGTAATATACCAACAATTGTTATTATCAGTACAAAGCAAATTATGATCAATGTTATCTGGAAGTTGAGCGATTCTCTCGCATGATACTTTATAAACTCAGACTCATCTTTTTTCACCAGGTAAATTACAAGCGGGGCAAGCAAAGGAAAAACAAATGTGAGCACATGTGATAATAAGGCCATTGTTTTTTCATCGCTGGTGGGCGGGATTACAGGCGTTTCATCAGTGCCTAATAAATCTTGTTGCATACAGGTAATTTTTTTAAAGATAGAAAAATAGCCTTACATAAATTTAAATTGTAAAAAACGGAGAAGTGCTAAAGCTATTATTCCACTTTAATTACCTGCGTCCTTGCACTTACGCCATTTTCATTAATGGCTTCTATTTGAAAATAATACGGCCTGTCTCTTTCCATTGCTGAAAAATAATATTCGTTTGTATTATATACCATAATGCTGGTGTATAATTTATCGGGCGCAATCCCTGTATAAATGTTATAAGCATACGCATCATTGCTCAATTGCCATTTAAGCCAGCTATTCCTTCTCTCACTATCGCCGCGCAGTACAACAAAATGCTTTACCGTATCGGGCTTTACACCCGCGCCTTTGCCGAATACACGCAAACCACTAATGGCAAATTTACCATCAGCAGTATGTATGTTTTCAAGTTTGATATAACGAACCAGTGTTGGTGCAGAAAGTTCAACATAATCATGCGGCACATCGGTTTTATTGTTGCTTTTATCAAGCAATACCTTCCATATTTTGCCATCTGTGGATGAATACAATTTATATTGATGGTAGATGGTTGTGCTTTTGCCCAGAATATCTGCATCCTGGTCGGCATAATTTATTTGAATGGCTTTTACTGTATCAACTGCGCCCAGGTCAGACTGAATCCATTAGCCTTTATCAGCCGTTTTCGCACACCAGTAGGTTTTAATGTTTTCATCCACTGCATTGTTTGGTTCATAATTTCCAAAAGTTGATGAAACGGTTACAGGCTTATTATAGTTCAACAGCATCCAGCCGGTGAAAGCCCCACCCAACCTCCCCGAAGGAGAGGCTTTGGCACCGCTCAAAGACCCGCTTACAGAAGTTCCTGCGTTTTCTTTTGCCGGTTGAATTAGCTGGCTTTTGTGCTGATGAGAAACCCCTCCCTCGGAGGGGCCTGGGGAGGCCGTTTGAGGGGCTGGCAGGTAATGCGGGTAGTCGCCAAAAACCGTATTGCAATACATTATGCCATCTTTATCAAAACCGGCAGGCCATATACCAATGCGCCGCTCAAAATTATTCTTCACATTTACAATCATGGTGCTTACATGCCACCAGTTACCATACACATCCTGGTAGGTGGCGCCGTGCCCGGCGCCTGTTGCAAAACCTCCGGGTTTAAACGAAAACGGGTTATGCGCCTGGTAGGTAAAAGGGCCTAATGGTTTATCGCCAACGTACACGCCATCGCCATAACCACTGAACTCTGTGCCCGGCGCACCGTATTGCAAATAATATTTGTTGTGGTATTTCGTCATCCAGGAACCTTCGATAAAAGGCCTGAGAAAAGTATTATCGTGGTACTCTCCAAAACGCTCCCAGCCATGAATACTGTCATTCAAATGCAGTAATTCTTTCCGTTCTCCAATGGGCTGAAATGTTTTTCTGTCAATCTCCTGCCCGTAAGTGGGATACGTATTGCTCGATCCAAAATAGATGTAGAGCTTACCATCATCATCTGCCAGGAATGCAGGGTCCCAGGCGCCCACTTTAAAGGAATCAGCCAGGGGCTTCCAGTCATCAGCCGTGGGGTTTGTGCTCATCCATAATGTAAACGCCTGTGTATAAGTGGAGCCGATAACGATCATTGTATCATGCAGCACGGCAACAGCCGGAGCGCACAGTTCATCATACACATTTGCATCAGGCTTTAAAAACCTGCGCGGAATAAACTTCCAGTTCAGCATATCACTGCTCCACCAGTAACCCCACTGATTGGTAGAGAATAAAAAATATTTATCCTTATATAAAACAATTACAGGATCAGCCGTGGCACGGTGCATGCCCTGTTCAGAAAAATTTGGAATGGGCGTAAAACCATAGTCTATATTGATAGGATTGCAATAGGTTTTTTGTTGTGCGTGCAATGAAGTGTTTAATAAAATAAAAATGATGAAGGCAAATAATCTGTGGGCCATAACAAACAATTTATTGACAGCATTACATGTAACCGGTAAAACGAACGGGCTAAAGTATTACGAATTAATAAGAAGCAGCCATGTTTCTTTTGGTAATAAAGCTTACTTCCATTGTTTCAATTATTTCAATCTTCTTTATAGTAAGCCGGCATCCCCTATTAATTTCCGGGCAGGCCAAAAACAAATGCAGCTTATGTTTGCCTCCGGCAGGGATTCACCGTCCAAATAACATCTTATTGCTAACGATAAAAAACACCACTATGGCATTCTTTGATTTCCTGCACATTTTCACTGATCTGTTCAATGCTGCAGAAAAAGCATGGAAAAAATTAGAGCCTTCCGTTCAGAACGCATTACTTGACGGCTCTGGCATTATAAACGTAATAAGCCAGAATTTAGAGGCAACGCCGGAAGAATTGTTTGATCTTATTCAGAAAAAATTTCCCGAGGTATCGAAAGAGAAATTAACTGAGGGCTTACATAAGGTGAGCGATGGTTTTAAGCTTACGCAGGATATTGAAACGCCCGGCCTGCTTACTACTATCAAAAATTTACAAACTTATTTTTCAGGCCTGCATGGCAAATTTTGGGAAAGCGCCACTTCCATAGCAGCGCAGGTACTTTCTACCCTGTTCTCGCCGGATGATACCCCGTTTGGAAAGATTTCAACACTGATTGAATTTGTATATCGGAAAAAGATAAAGAAATAATTACACATTATTTCCGGAAGCCAAATTCAATAGCTACATAAGCATTGTAAAAGAATTGCTTTGCCTGTGCATTAACCATAATAGGCATATCTTTCGTATAAAATTCCGCACTTACGCCAATTTCAAGGGCTGACAATAATTCATTATAGCGCCCATAATCAAAACGCAGGCCCGCATGGGCCACAAGGCCCGGCACAAATTTCATTTCACCAAAACCTTTGGTGAGGCCTGCGCCGGAAATAGGATAATTCAGAAATAAGGTATCTGAAGCGCCCTGGTATTTTACATCCTCTGTTTCGCCGGTATTGGGATCATACACCGTTACATAATATGGTTTTAATAAGCCTGCTGAGAAACCGCCGCCATAAATGGCTGAAACTGCGACCCCGTTTTTGGCGCCTTTTCCGCCAATAAGCCTTTGCTGGCCAATGCCAATGTTTACATTATAAAAAACATTTTGCTTGCCGTAAATAAATGAATTGCCAACGGGATAACCGGTATAAGGATCGGAAGGCGTTATCCTTTCTTCTTTATGGCTTTTGCGCTCCCCTATTTCCACAAACCAGGTATTGGTGGTAGTAATGGTTTTGTATTTACCATGTTCATATATGGCCGTCCAACCGTCTGTGTTCAGCTTAAAGCCAAAGAGCGACTGTTTATTATAAATTAATGCGCCCTCTTCTTCCCGTTTAATAAGGTCTGCTATATGTTGCTTTCTCTCCTGTCGTTTAATATCTTTTTCACTTTGCTTTTCCTGTTGCTGTGCAAAAATCTGAGCGGTAATAATAAAGCAGAGTGAAAACAAAATTATCTTGCGGTACATGTGTAAATTGATAATCGTAAATTTATAATAAATATTGTGTAATGACATCTGAAATAATTTATAAAGGCTCGTTAAGAACAGAAGCAAAACACCTGCAAAGTAATACTATAATTGAAACCGATGCCCCTGCAGATAACCAGGGCAAAGGCGAAAGATTTTCGCCAACCGATCTGCTGGCTACCTCATTGGGAAGCTGCATGCTTACCATCATGGGCATTAAGGCAAGGGATATGAATATTGAACTTGATGGAACAGAAGTGAGCATTTTAAAAAAGATGAAAGCTGAGCCAAGACGTGTGGGCGGCATTGATGTGCGTTTTGATTTTCCTGCATCGCTTACACTGAATGATAAAGAAAAAAAGATTCTTGAAAGAGCGGCGCTTACCTGCCCGGTAGCCAAAAGCATTCATCCTGATATTGACATGCATGTGGAATTTGGGTGGAAAGATTAAGCTTTGATTGTGATTCATAGTGCTTCCCACACACCTGCCCGAATGAATCCGTTCAGGCAGGATCATATAAATGATCGCAGATGAAACCAGGCCTTTTGCAGGTTTCCCGCACAGAGCAATAATACCTCCGTTGGCTCTGCGCTCTCTGTGCCACAGCATTTTAAATAGCTTCTGAAATGTATCTAACGCACTAAAACCACTGTTCCCCGTTTTTTTAGTATGGAGCCGGTGGCTGTTTTTCCTTCAACCATCCAGATATAGGTGCCTGCCGGCTGCGGAACGCCGTTTAAGTTTCCATCCCATCCGGAAGAAGCGTTTTTTGAAGCATAAACAACCTGCCCCCACCGGTTTACGATATTAAACAAACTGATCTCTGAAATGCCTACAGGTATGATTTTAAAACGGTCATTCAGGCCATCGTTGTTTGGCGTAAAAGCCAAGGGCACATAAATCTCCGGGCCTTTAATAACACGCAGATTCAGGGTATCGGTGGTAGCGCAGCCTTTATCGGTTGATGCTGTGAGGATATACGTAATATCATTATCCAGCGTGGCAACAGGATTAGCGACATTTGGATTATTAAGCCCCGTTGACGGCGACCAGCTATAATATGTACCGCCGCTTGCCTGCAACTGGTAAGGATAACCCTGCAGAATGGTTGAATCTCTTCCCGCATACGCATTCGTTCCATACATGATTACCGGCTTTGTAACCGTATCTGAAATGCAGCCGTTCGCAGCCTGCGCCGTAAGCGATACATTGTATGTGCCTGTATCGGTAAATACATGCTGCAAAGAGGCATCAGATGAAAAACTATTGTCATCAAAATCCCAATACCATTCGTTAATCGTAACGGACGGCGACAGGTTTTCAGCCAAAAAATCCACAGGCGTATTCCTGCAGGTATCTTTTTTTTCAAAATCAATTTCCGGGGCCTCTGACACCGTAAAAGTTTTTGCGGCTGTATCAGAAGCGCACCCTTCTGCTGTTTTTACATAAAACTGCACAGTGTATTCGCCCGCAGCGTAATTAACCGGCAATGGGTTTTGTAAAGATGATGTGGCGCCGTTGCCAAAATTCCAGTACCAGTAGTTCTCCGTGCCCACATCTAATGTGGTGGCATCTGTGAATACAACATCCTGGTTATCGCATGCCAGCGAAGGCTTTGTAGTAAAATCTGCAACAGGGTAACTGCCCACCGTTATCTCCTGCACAGTCGTATCCGAAGTACAGCCGTCGCCACCTGTAATATTTAAAGTAACCTTATAGATGCGTGGTTTTGCGTATGTGTGCGCCGGCGGGTTTTGCAAGGTGGAGGTGGTGCCATCGCCAAAATTCCAATACCAGCCTGCAATGCTTCCAAATGAAACGGAACTGTCAACAAAAGTGAGCGGCGTGCCTATGCAGGTGTTGGTGTGCGCCGCAAGGTTAAATCCTGCATCAAGCGAAGTGCACATTTGTTGCAAATTAACCGCTCCGCCGGTTGCTGAGGTAAAACCCCAGTACACCAGTGGGTCATCATTAAAAATATCTGCAACAATATCTTTTTGAAGCGATAAACGCAAAATGCCGTCCATTTTAATGATCATTGAATCAACCGAAGGTTCCCAGTTTATCTCAAGCACATGCCATTGGCAGTCTTCAATATTGTCGCTGTTGGCAAGCGCCTGCACCGGCCCGGCAAGATTGTTTGATGTAGTATGGTCCACATCGCCGTTTGCCTGTATGGCAATATGATCGTAAGAAGGATCGTTTTGCGCGGTGTTTTGCCAGGTATCAATTGTTACGCCCGCTGAAGGCAGTATGTTTTGAAAGCCCAGGCCTTCGCCTGTAGTGCCGAGGCTTGTGCTTACCGGCTGCAGCACGAATGCGATGCCATCAGCGCCATCGGCATCGTTACAACCAAGAAAAACATTAAAAAAATAATCAAAAGGCTGGGTAAGGTCAATTTTATTTTTATTCCAGATTGAGCCGGATTGAGCCTCCACTTCCATAGTAAGGGTATAACAATGGCAATTCTCCTGTGTGGCAGACCCATTAAGCACATACGGGTTTTGCGCAACTGCTGCCACAGTTAATATCAACAATAAAAAAGCAAGCGAAATTCTTTTCTTCATCATTAGCCGGGTGCTGCGGAGCAATTATTTATAAGGCAATTTACTATTTAACGTATGCCTTATAACAGGTATGCCTTTTATAATTTTTATTCTCCACGCAGCAATTTAACGCCAACGGCGCAATCGAGGCATTTCTTTTTTGTACAATACATATTTTTCAAATGAAGCAACGCCTGGCTGTGCAGGGCATTTTGATTGGTAACGCCATGCAGTTTCCATTGCCTGGTAACCGCATTCTGCTCAGGCTCTAACTCCATTAACCAGTTAAGCGATTTTTCTCGCCGGGCGGTGTCATTTTTATTGATGGCATACAAAAACATTACGGGCACGATTGTATTAATAATGATGTGATGAATAAACGCGTTGCCAACCGTTTTTTTGATATAAACAGCTTCGTCTTTTAAGGTATAATGATAATGCCAGAAATCGTTTGCCGTAACATCGAACCATCGGAAGATATCATGGAGCTTTACGGCTGTTTTTATTTTAGAGAATAAATGGCTGGATTGATAAATAAGCATGGCAAGCTGCGCCAGTCTTAAGGTGGGGAAATTAAATGGCCGCATTCTTAAAAATGCAGGCGCTTTGTTCACAGGCTGCAGGTTATATTTCCTGGAAAGAAAGCTATATTCTTTTTTCAGCATAACGGGATATGCATCTTCAAAGCCGCCATTCAGCAAACCGGCCTGGCCAAGCAGCAATGCTTCTAACTGGTGAATCTGGCTTTTGTGTTTTGCCAGCAGGTTTACAGGCAATGATGTGGCAACCTGTTCAAATATATCTGCATTAACCTTCATTCCAAAGCTGCGGCAAAGGCTTATCCAGAAAACTTCTTCCCAGTTATTGTTGGCATCGGCAAGCCACTGCATGATGGTGTTTGATTTTTGCTGCAATCGTTCTGTTACTAATCTTTCTTTCCATCCCAGCCAGGCTATTTCACTCAAAACGGGCAGGGAAGAACTGCAGGCAATTTCATCTGCATTTTGCATCAGTTGCTCAAAGCGCTGCAAGGTAATTTTTGAAACAAGCGGCTGAAGTTCTAACGTGGCCAAAGGCTGATGATAAGCATCAAATATTTTTTCATCATTCAGCCAAACAACATGCAGGATAATATTGCTGTAGTTCTTATCTGCTGAATGATTGTGACGGCGCCAGTGCGATGCACATACATGCAGCTCAACATTACCCACCCAAAGCGTATTATCAACTTTTATTCTGGCTTCCATAAAATCGGGGCCGGCGTTTTTATTTAAATGGCCCGGATGTATTAATTTCAAGCTTCTGCCCTCCGAAGTTTGCAGGGCGGATTGGTTAAAGTACCTGAATTGCCAGATGAATTGCAGCAATCTTTCGTTCATAGGTTTACAGTTAATTGCAGCAACAAGTTACAAAAAGCGAAGGGAAAAACAAAATGATTATAGTTATGATGTTGCTGCAAAATGTTTTAACTGCTGCAGCACGCGGCTTACCGGCAAACCCATCACATTATAAAAATCGCCGGTAATGGATTTTATGCCGGTAACGCCAATCCATTCCTGTATGGCATAAGCGCCGGCTTTATCGTAAGGCCTGTATTTGTCAACATAAAAAATTATCTGTTCATCTGTAAGCTTATGAAACACCACATGCGTAATATCGGCAAAGCTTGTTTCTTTATCTTCTTTCAATAATACAACGCCCGTAATTACATGATGTTCATTGCCTGAAAGTGAGCGCAGCATTTCAATGGCTTCATCGCGGCTGGCCGGTTTATTCATCACTTTATTATGTAAAACAACAATGGTATCGGCTGCCAGTATTACCGCACCTGTATGTAATTTCTGCCGCACCGCCCGGGCTTTATTGCGCGCTATAAAAACGGGAATATCTTCTACCGGCATATCTGCAGGGAAGCTTTCATCTGCATCGCTTGTTACCGCATCAAAATTTATTTCAGCCCACTCAAGCAATTGTTTTCTGCGGGGCGATTGGGAAGCAAGAATGATTTTTGTATCAGGCATACATTTTAAAGAATATCATGGAGAGAATACCGGTAAACATTACCAGTTTTACCATAGTACTGAGCTTATGAAAATCCTGCGGCGTTGATGCTTTAAATAATTTTTGAAATATGTTTATCAGCGGCAGTATGATAAGGATAAAAGAGTAAGCAATGGCAAACCACCAGTGCAATTGCAGCATGTATATCATAACCACAATCAACGCCAGTACCAGCACTACAAACCAAACCGCCACATAAATCTTAGAAGCATTCACGCCCCAAACAATCGGCATGGTTTTGCAGCCGTAACGCTGGTCGCCTTCCACATCTTCCATATCCTTAACAGCTTCGCGGATAAGCGAGATGATAAATGCAAAGCCGGTATATAAAAAGGTAACGCGTGTTATTTTATGAATATTCGCATCAAAGGGATTGAAAAAGAAAAACCGAGCTTCGCACCAGGTTACCACAAGCACCGTCCATGCTGTTAAAACAGAAATAATGATGTTGCCGGAAAGCAGTTTCTTTTTAAGCGACACGGAATAAACAAACAGGAGCAAAACACATATTAAATTAGAGAAGCCGAGCAGCGTAACATGGCTGCTGAAGTCAAGATAAAAACCAATGGCAATCCCAATAAAGCTTAAAACAATATGCCATACTATGGCTGCACGCCGTTTGATTATTTTTTGAATGATGAGCCTGTCGGGTTTATTTATGCGGTCAATATTCAAATCAAAATAATCATTGATGATATAACCGGCGGCTGCAATAAAAACAGAAGACAGCATTAATAAAAAAAAGTGCAAAGGATTAAGGCTTGGCCTTCTGCCGGCGGCTGCCAGCAACGGCTGCATCACACAATACATAAAAAGCAATTGTGTGATGGCTATAAAAACCAGGTTAGGCCATCTTACCAGTCGAAGAAATGCAATTATTTTTTTCAGATTAACGCTTTGACTGCAAAATAAATTAAAAGTACTTAAGCAGATGTTATATGCATATCCTGCATCCATTTGCCCTGCAGCTTCATTACCTTTTCAATTACATCCCGCACGCAGCCTTCGCCGCCTTTAAACGAAGAAATATATTTTGAGATGGTTTTTACTTCGGCAACCGCATCGGCGGGGCAGCAGGCGAGGCCGCAATATTGCATTACGCCCATATCCGGTATATCATCGCCCATGTATAAGATTTCTTCTTTTGTAAGATTGAATTTTTTTTCCAGTTCCTGCAGTTTTTCCAGCTTGTTTTCTTCGCCCATGAATATGTTTTCAACGCCCAGTTTTAATAATCTGTCCCGTACCTGTGGCGACTTTCCGCCGGAAATAATAAAAATGCTGTACCCTTTTTTTATAGCGAGCTGCAAAGCATAGCCGTCTTTCACATGCATTTTCCTGGCCATTAAACCATTGTCAAGCACGAGCAGGGCGCCGTCTGTAAGAACGCCGTCAACATCAAACACAAATGCATTAATGTTTTTAAAAATGTTTAGCATGCCAAAGAATTTGGCCAAAGCTATGCCTGTAAATTTTGATAAAAGAAAAACCGTGCGCAGAAAAATAAAAAAGTCAAACTAACATTTGTTCGGATTATAAAATCTTTATACTTTGCATTGCTTTTGACATTTTAAAAGTCAATCGGTTGCTTGCTCATAACAAATCCCGTCGGTTCCCCGTCGGGATTTTTTTATAAAAAAAGTTTGGCAGGAATATCCCTGCGCTTATATTTGCACCCCCAAAACGAGGGAGTTTAGCTCAGCTGGTTTAGAGCATCTGCCTTACAAGCAGAGGGTCGGCGGTTCGATCCCGTCAACTCCCACAGGTAAAAGGTTTCATAGTAATATGAAGCCTTTTTTATTTGTACATTGTCAATACAACCAGCACAACAGGTTTAGAGCATCCCGATTTACAATCGGGAGGGTCGGCGGTTCGATCCCGTCAACTCCCACAGGTAAAGAAGGCCTTCAAAAGAGGTCTTTTTTTCATTGTAGTCTGTGACAAATTTTTTACTGAAACCTTTTGCTGTAAAGGATTTCAGCCTTTGCTGAACTTTTTTTCGAACTTCTTTTCTCCCGAAATTTCAGATAGCTTTTGAAAGATTCGGCTTAACAGAAAAATCATTAAACAGACCTTGAGCGATCAATTTGCACGCCATTTGCACGGCGGCAATTAAAAAAGTAGGTGAGTTTAAAGAAGCCTGACAATAAATAAAGAACTGTTTTATAAAGTTAACAAATAAAATATAGAATGTTTAAGACTCTCAATGCCCTCTCCCCTCAATGGAAAAACAATAGTGGTAAATGATACAGCAAAGGATACAATAAATGATACAGTAAAACAAAGGATGAAAAAAAGAGTAATCCTGTTTATTGACCTAAGCGATTACAAAGCATTGGAAAGTTGAACATGATATCAGCCATTAGCAATAAAGGTCATTTGCAGTTTATGGTTCTGGACGGCAGCTTTAATGGTGATGTGTTCATTGATTTTTTAAAGCGGATGATAAAGTACAGTCGTGAAAAAATATTTTTTGTTACCGATGGACATCCTGCGCATAAAACAAAAAAACTCAAAGCATGGCTGGAAGAAAGCAAGAGCAGAATAGAAGTATTTTTCATTCCTCCATACAGCCCTGAACTCAATCCTCAGGAATATTTGAACCAGGATGTAAAAACAAATGTGATTGGTAAAAAACGCCCCATTAACAAGGAACAAATGAGAAACAACGTAGAAGATTTTATGAACAACAGGAAGAAACACAAAATACAAGTGCAAAAGTATTTTCATGAAAGACACGTCAGGTATGCAGCATAACAAAATGTGTATCACTAAATGACTAAACGATTAATAAGATGGGTATTTTATATGCTTATGGCAACGTATGCTTGCTATTTGTTTAGAATTTTGATAGAAAATTTAAGATAGATGTATTATCCAGTCGCTAAGTTTTCAGAAATAAAAGGTAGTGTTTATTTCTTTGTGTAAATAGCTTATTAGTAGCTGTATAGAGAGTTAACCCGCGGGCAGGTGAAGTGAAGTGAAGTGAGGCGTAGCGGAGCCGAACGAAGCGAACCTGCCCGGTTTGCGGCCGAAGTTTT
>NZ_JASGEX010000184.1:0-9352 GCF_047606085.1 Parafilimonas sp. | reverse complement strand
TTCATTTTGCCCATGCGATAATTTGCGACCATCTATCTTTTGGCCTATAAGTACTTCTAAATTTTGCATACGCAAAAGTAGGAAAATAAAGCGAGAAATGTCGCCTATCCTGTGAAATAGTTAGTAAGGGTTGCTGGTTTTTTATAGCCAAACCTGTAAATAAGAAAATTTAATAGCGGAGAAAATATAAATGAATAAAACAATAATGGCAAACCAAGCCGTTTCAAACGGTCAAGTATAAATTTTACAGCGCCTTTTTTCAGGTAAGAAGATTCTGTGAACAAGGCTGAAAGAAAAAAGAAAAATCCCATAAAAAAGGATTGATTGACGGCAACAAACCAGGTCATAAAAATTTGGGCCGTTTCGTTTGAACTCTTATCATAAAAATACCAGCCGCCGGGGGCGCCATACGTAATGCAGGTGTGATGGAGTATTACCAATACGGTTAATAAAACGCGGATATTGTCTATATAATTAATTTTGGTTGCCAAAGGAGCCTTCATGTTTTTTGTTTTACTTACAACGAAATTCTTTAAAATAAGTTACTCCGTAACTATGTGCTGATTTGGTTACCTAAAATTATTTTATATGGTTTCACCTGAAGAAGCAAAAGCTATTGCATTATCATTTGACGGTACAGATGAAAAGCCGCACTTTCATCGCACTGCATTTACGGTGAATAAGAAAATATTTGCAACATTATTGGCAGGCGATAGTACATTGAACCTGATGTTTGATCTGCAAACGCAATTTATTTTTTGCCCGCCGGAAAGTGATGTTATTTATCCTGTACCCAACAAATGGGGATTGAAAGGCGCAACAACCATCAATCTTAAAAAGGCGAATAAAAAATTAGTGATGAGTGGGTTGAAGGAAGCGTATAATTTGAGGTTGATGAAAAAGTAATTTTATTTCATTGTCATTTGCGCAAAATATGGATGCTCAGGGTTTACAATTAATTCCCGCCTTTGCGGATCAATCAACACATCCATATCTTCCAGGGGAATAGCACCAAGTAACGGTTCTGAATTTCCTGGTAAAACCATTGCACTGCAATTACATCGCCTGTTTTTAAATTTTACTTCCACAGGGGCAACAACATCGCATTCTATAATATTGCCATTAGCCATCTGCGCTTTTCTTTTTTCAACAACAGGCAGTTGCAACTGCTCCTGGATATTTTCATTAATTGCCAACGAAATTGAACCTGTATCTACTAACGCTTTTACATTCATGCGCTTTATTTCTTCTTCGCCAATTACGTTACGGCGGGCTAAAACCAAATCTTCTCCATTTATTAATTCAATATCTGCATAAACAAATCCCATAAAAATTGTTTTATCAAATTTACAAAAATAAACTTCCCTGTCCGCCTTCTTTCTTCTCCGCAAACTGTGGTTTTATCAAGTTCAGGCCACAGGCTGTATTCAGCTTATCAACAAGATAAACCGTGAGTTCCGGTGATGTTGCTTCATCGTGCATGTGCATGAAAAAATAAATATCTTCAATGCCTTTGTTTAACCAGTATTTCATACGTTCAATCCAGGCATCAATTCTTGTGTAATCTGATGGATGCAGGCTGTTGCCCACATAACGGATAAACGTTTTTGGAATGGTAAGATGCATGTGGGCGCAATCCCTGCGGCCGGCTGTGTCGGTAATAACAGCGCCCATATTTAATGCATGCAATGTTTCAAATAATTCTTTGCTTGCAGGTTCTTTGAACCAATCTGTGTGGCGCACTTCAACAAAGAACTGCAAATCTGTTGGCAACGATTTTAAAAATGCAAACAACTCTTCTTTACGTTTTGGTGAATATGCATCGCTTACCTGTACGAATATCGGGCCGAGATGTTCTTTAAACGCCAGCACGCCTCTTAAAAATTCTGTAACGAGAAAAGGTTTATCAGTAAGCTTGCCAAAATGCGTAACACCTTTATACATTTTCGGACAGAACAAAAAATCTTTACCAATTGCCTGTTCATTCCATTTCGCAATGCCGCGTTCGCCATAAATTTTATAGTGCGTTGCATTAAGTTCAATGCAGTTGTAATGCTGAACGTAGTGCTTTAAAAAGTCTTTTTCCTTTGTTTTTTCGGGATAGATCTTCCCCACCCATTCCGGCCTGCCCCATTTGGCGCAGCCAACATACACTTTAGCGTTTTTATTTTTCTTTCCCGGAAGAATAGTTTTATTGAATGCAGGCTCTTTCGGCAGGCTGAAATCAATATTGTTCAATTCATTTACAGGAACACGGCCAAACTCCATAACAGGTTTTTATAAAGGTAGAAGTAAAGGCCGGAAAAAATTTCATTATCGCCAGAGGCGATAGAATAATAATGCGGGGCGAAGACACCTCACATAGCACCCAGATTTTTAGTGATTAAATTGTGAATTGAAATTAAGGCTTACGAAAAATATTAGTGTTATTTGCCGGTTAGAATTTCTTTTGCTGAATGACTTCCGAAAAAACGGGACAGGTACCGGGTGGAAGTGAGAGGCACGTAGTGAAGCGCAGCGTAACGAGGACTTGTAATAAGCTGCCGGAACCGCAGCTTAACAGCATTACAAAAGCTGACAGTTCCAAAAGAAACTACAAATTGAAAACTATAAACTACAAACTCAAAAATGATCCTTTCTGATACACGCATTTTGGAAGAGATGGAAAAAGGTTCGATTAAGCTTGTGCCTTACGATCGTGAATGCCTTGGCAGCAACAGTTACGACGTGCATTTGGGCAAATGGCTGGCTACTTACCGCGAACATATTCTGGATGCGAAGAAGCACAACGAGATTGAATATTTTGAAATTCCTGATGAAGGTTTTGTTTTGTACCCGCATATATTTTACTTAGGCGTTACGGAAGAATATACCGAAACACATGCGCATGTTCCATTCCTCGAAGGCAAGAGCTCTACGGGAAGATTAGGCATTGATATACACGCAACGGCAGGCAAAGGCGATGTGGGTTTTTGTGGCAACTGGACGCTGGAGATTTCAGTTAAACAACCGGTGAAAGTATATAAAGGCATGCCGGTTGGACAATTGATCTATTTTCCGGTGGATGGTGAAATTGAGGTAAAATATAATCAAAAGAAAAATGCCAAGTACAGCCAGCAACCTGACAAGCCTGTTGAAAGCATGATGTGGAAGAATAAGTTTTAGGACTTATCTATCGGTTTTATTTTTCTTCTGTGTTTTATAGCAGCTTCTTCTATAGAATGCGTTGCTTTAATATCTGCTTCTTTTGCGGCCAGCTTCGCCAACTGTATGTAAAACTTTTTCAGTATCTCCAGTTCTTCCGGCGTAAGGTCTTCTACATCAATAAGCCGGTTGCTGGCGTCTTTGCTGGAAGCAATCAGTTCGTTCAATTTTATTTGCAGCGCCATTGTGTCTTTGTTTTGCGACTGCTGAATTACGAATACCATTAAAAAAGTAATAATAGTAGTGCCGGTATTTATAACAAGCTGCCATGTGTCGGAATAATGAAATATGGGGCCTGAAACAGCCCACAGGATAATAATAATAAAGGCAATAATAAATGCTATGGGCTTACCGGTAGCTTTTGTTGCAGCAGTAGAAAAGCGGTCGAATACTTTACTTATGCCACCTTTGGTTTTTTTATGGCTATGACGACGCTGGCTCATATATTTTTGTTTAAATGTTTCTTGAAATTAATGATGCAAATAATATGCTGCTAATTTTGCCCTATATATGAAACAGTTTTTTGTTGCTTTTGTACTTACATGTTTATCACCTGGCAGTTTTGCACAAACTGATACGGCGGCTGTTAATGATACAAAACGTTTTCAGGGGGAATTAAGGATGGAATATGACAATCCCAATACTTCGCCCCTGAGCGCAACCGCCAAAAAAACGTTTAAGGGCATTCACTTTTTCCCCTTTAATAAAAAGTATGTGGTGAATGCCCGCTTTGTAAGAACGCCGAAAGAAAAGCCTTTCCAGATGAGCACATCAGGCGGCATACGTAAAACCTATATAAAGTATGCAGCAGTATTTTTTGTGATTGATGGAAAGGAGTACAAACTGAATGTGTATCAATCGCAGGATTTAATAAAATCTGCCGAGTATAAAGATTACTTATTCATTCCTTTTACCGATGCAACGAGCGGTGAAGAAACCTACGAAGGCGGCAGGTATATTGATCTGAATATTCCGCAAAGCGATCATATTGTAATCAATTTCAACAAAGCTTATCATCCGTACTGCGCTTATACAGATG
The DNA here is from genome assembly GCF_047606085.1 of Parafilimonas sp. Lineage (GTDB taxonomy): Bacteria > Bacteroidota > Bacteroidia > Chitinophagales > Chitinophagaceae > Parafilimonas. Next base: position 5,109 of record NZ_JASGEX010000184.1, on the reverse strand, counting down.
GTTATAACTGCCCGATACCGCCGGCTGAAAATACCTTGCCGGTGAAGATTGAGGCGGGAGTGAGGTTTTAATACAGCTTGTAAAATATTTCAGCTACGGATAAATTCATGAGATAGCGCAAGAGTACGCCGGGCTGCAAAGCCTAAGCGGCATACTTGCGCCAGACAGGCGCAATAACTGGGACTGCCTGACCAGCTATTTTGACTATCCCCCGGAGATCAGAAAAATTATTTATACCACCAATACTATCGAAAATCTCAACCGGGGAATTAGAAAATATACAAAAACAAAGATGCATTTCCCCGATGCACCAGGCGGCGCTAAAAGCAGTTTACATGGCCATCACAAATATTGAAAAAAATGGAGCGTGCCCATCCAAAATGGGCGCATTTCAAATTTTCGCAGGTGGGTGGACACCCACCTGCAGAACCCGCTACCGGTCGGTGTCTCACCGACCGGAGTGCCGCGTATGAAGCGAAAATTTGAAATGCGACCGATACGGTCAGAATTATTTTGCCGGCAATGATGGCGCTGCCGCAACAGGCTGGCTGATGCCTAAAACTTCCTTTACGTATTGCTGCATTATTTTATTCAGGCAAAGGTGCTTTTCCGCAAAGCTTCTTGCTTTTATTTGCAGCGCTGTATGGCTGGTGGCAAGCGCTTTCTCAATACATTTTTTTAATTCCGCCACATCTTCGGGCAAACAAACAAGGCCAATATCATTATCAACAACTGTATCGTACAGCGCAGAGCCCTGCTCCGCCGTTACTGCAACAAGGCCGCCCACAGCGCAAATATTGCTGAGCTTTGACGGCATTACAAGATTGGCCACACCGGCTTTTTGTATAATGAGATGCACATCAGCTATATTTAAAAATCCATTCAGGCTTTCTTCAGGCTGTAAAGGCAGGAAATAAATGTTGCGCAGTTTCATTGCGGCAGATTTTTGTTCCAGTTCCGTTTTATAAGGGCCGGTGCCGCAGATGATGAATTGTGCCGGTTTCGCTTCCTCCTGAAATTTTCCGGCAACAAATAATACGTTTTCCAGCCCTTGCTTTTCGCCAATGGCGCCTGAATACAATATAACCGGTATATCAGGCTTTAAACAGTAAGATTCTTTTAAGGCTTTATTATTTTTTATGGGAAAGAAGCGGTCTGTATTCGCCCAGTTTGGAAACAGGTATATTTTTTTATCTGTTTTCGCCTGCAGTTTTTTCTGAATGCCTTTGGATATGGTGCTTATCCTGTCTGCTTTTTTTAAAATAAATCTTTCGGCTTTAAACAATATGCCAAGCAGTTTTTTGGAAGAGATCATATTCAGTTCTTTGGCGGCATCTACCTGCAAATCCTGAATATGGTATAAAAAGCAGGCTTTTGATATGGTTTTGTAAACAGCGGCAGCAAGGCCTAATGGCAATGGCGGCGCAACAGTCATTACATAATCAAACTTTTTGCCTGTAAAGCCTGTAAGCTTAAAAATTACCGCCATAAAAAATGAAAGGTCAAACAGCATTCTTCCTCTGCCGGTGGGATTAGCCGGTGTGTAATGAGGGCAGCGGTAAACGGTTATTTTATTATTGCCGGCCGTAAGCTTTATTTCCCTGGTTATCTTTTTATTCTTCTTATTATAAGGAGGCTGAACCTTCCAGTAAGGATAATAGGGATAGCTTGAAATTACCGTGCAGTTGAACCCGTTATCGGCCAGCCAGTCTATCATTTCGCCATTATAACGGCCAATACCTGTAAGCTCAGGGTAATAATTGCCGGCCAGCAGCAGCAGTTTTTTGTTCATGTAAGCAATGGTTTTTTATGCAGCAAACAATATTTTTTTAAAAGCCCTTTATTGTTTGCAAGGGTTTTCTTTAACCATTTTTAATACCGGAACACGAATATAAATAATTTCAACTGTATATTTAAGCCATCATTAAACGTATTGTTTGCATAGCTGTTGGCCTGAGGCCCATCTGTGTTTAACTTGATTTCAATAATGGTGCATCTTACATGCTTTGATACTAAAGCCCATACATACAAAAACAGAAAAAATGAAACGCAGGCATTTTCTTCAATCAACTACCATGTACGCTGCAGGCGCAGCATTGATTCCTGAAACATTAAAGGCGGCTGCAGGCAAGGTGGCCGCGGCCGATAAAATCCGCATCGGCGCCATTGGCATAAACGGCATGGGCTGGAGCGACCTTTCTGCCATGCTAAAACACCCAGAAGCGGAATGTATTGCTTTGTGCGATGCAGATAAGAATGTTTTGGACAAACGTGTGGCAGAACTAAAAGCCCAAAACATAAACGTAACGGCTTACAGCGATTATAGAAAATTGCTGGAGAATAAAGATGTGGATGCGGTTATCATTGGCACGCCCGATCACTGGCATTGCAAAATTATGGTTGACGCCTGCATGGCCGGCAAAGATGTGTATTGCGAAAAGCCTGTTGGCAATTCAATTGTGGAATGCGCAAGAATGGTGGATGCACAGAAAAAATATAACCGTGTAGTGCAGGTGGGCCAGTGGCAGCGCAGCAATAAGCATTATGCCGATGCCATGGAATTTGTGCATAGCGGCAAACTGGGCAATGTGCGGCTGGTAAAAGCCTGGGCTTACCAGGGCTGGATGAAACCAGTTCCTGTACAGCCGGACAGCGCGCCGCCGGCCGGTGTGGATTACGATATGTGGCTGGGCCCTGCGGAAAAAAGGCCATTCAATCCCAACCGTTTTCATTTTAATTTCCGCTGGTATTGGGATTATGCCGGCGGCTTAATGACCGACTGGGGTGTGCACATGATTGATTACGCCCTGCTTGGTTCCAACGCTACAGTTCCAAAAAGTATAATGGCAAGCGGCGGCAAATTTGCCTATCCCGACGACGCAGAACAAACACCCGATACGCTTACTACCGTATATGATTTTGGCAGTTTTAACATGCTGTGGGAGCATGCCACCGGCATTAACGATGGGCCTTACCAGCGCGACCATGGCGTGGCATTCATTGGCAACAATGGAACGCTGGTTGTGGACCGCGGTGGCTGGGAAGTGATTCCCGAAATAATTAATGGTGAAAAGAAAATGGAAGCCATTGCCCGCCAGCCCAGAACAGATGACGGCCTTTTATTGCACACACAGAATTTCCTGGATGTGATTAAGTCACGTAAAATGGAGGATTTAAAATGCCCGGTGCAGGCTGCAGCGCATGTGGCCACGGTTTGCCAGATGGGTAATATTGCTTTCAGGATGGGCAAAAAAATTTATTGGGACGATGCAAAGCAAAGCTTCACCGATAAAGAAGCCAATGATTTGCTTGCCGCAAAGTATCATAACGGGTATGAATTGCCAAAGGTGTAGTTGTGCAAACCGCAAACATGGTTATTGTTTACGTTTTACAATGGTTGGTGCAGCGTGTAATTGTTATCGCCGGAGGCGATAGAACAAAACTGCGGGGCGAGGACGCCCCGCAGAGCAGCATGCCAAAAGTGCTTAACATTTATAAAGCATTGGGCCAATAACAAGTTTACAATAAGTTGATACAGCAGCACCATGAAAGCTGCCATGAAAAGATGCAGGTGACGGGATTGCGACGCAACCGTGATGCCATTGGTTCATTAGCCTGTAACAAAAAACATTCAAACAAATTCGGAATAATTTTTATCATAACTGTGTTGTATGTTGCAGCACATTAAAAACAAATTGCAAAAAATGAATAAAAAAATCCTGTTAACCGCTGCCTGTATTTTTAGTTTATTAATTGCTCATGCCCAGAATGATGCAGATACAGCAACCATGTATCCCGGCCTGCAATACATTGGTGATACAACAAAGCCGCAAGCCACAGAGTTTTATAAGCCGGTACCGCCTGTTGTTACGCCGGGTAAAAGTTTTGGCGATGCGCCTTCTGATGCGGTGATCTTATTTGATGGTAAAACTTTGGATAAGTGGGAATCCGCCAACGATACCACAAAACCTGCCGACTGGATTATTGATAATGGTGAATTAACCGTAAATAAAAAAGGCGGAGGAAGCATTCAAACCAAACCAAAGTTTATGGATTATCAACTGCATATTGAATGGAAAGAACCGGTGGATATTGAGGGTAAAGGCCAGGCCCGTGGCAATAGCGGGGTTTTCCTCGCATCAACGGGCCCGGGCGATAATGGGTACGAGATACAGGTGTTGGATTGCTATAACAATACAACTTATGTAAACGGCCAGACTGCGGCCGTGTACAAGCAAGGCATTCCATTGGCCAACGCCTGTAAAAAACCCGGCGAATGGCAAACGTATGATATCGTTTGGACCGCACCCCGTTTTGACGCATCAGGAAACTTAACAGATTCTGCAAGGGTTACGGTTTTTCATAACGGGGTTTTGGTACAGAATAATTTTAAACTAAGAGGCGTAACAAGATACATTGGCTTACCCTATTATAAAGCGCATGGGGCATCTTCCATCAAGCTGCAGTCACATGGCGACCCAAGCAAACCCATCAGTTTCAGGAATATTTGGGTGAGGCCGCTGTAGCGGCGGGGAGTGAATGGTGAATGCGTGAAGATTTCTGGGCCTGGTTATAAAACTTTAATCCCCGGGAGTTTTAAAGTTCCGGGGATTAAAGTTTTGATGTATTAGCTCGCAGCTCATAGCTTACAGCTCAAGGCTTTCCCTCAAACCGTATCCTGTATTCAGAAATATATTCGCTGCTATCGCCATGCGTATCTTTAAAGAACAACCTTGCTTCCCGGCCGAGTTTAAGGCAGGTGTTTTTGCTGGCAATATCTTTAGCCGAGTTCAATGGCTGCAGCGATGGGTACCAGATGATATGCCCTGGTTTATTCAATAACATTTGTGGTTTGCTCCATTGTTGCGCGTTGCTGCCTTCGCTTAAATCTTTATTAACGCGAGTTCGGGATAAGCTTAGATTGTTATTTCGACCTCATCCCAACCCTTCTCCAAAGGAGAAGGGCAAGAAAAAAACATGATTTTTTGCATGTTTTATGAGTTTTAGGGTGTCGGAAGTCCTCTCCTTTGGAGAGGATTTATGTGAGGTCTGTCTGCAATCTTTAAACATATCGCTTATCCCGAACTCACCTTAGTATTGTACTGGTAT
>NZ_JASGEX010000183.1:0-42431 GCF_047606085.1 Parafilimonas sp. | reverse complement strand
GAATGAATTTTGTTACAAGTTTAACCGAAGGTTCTTTGGGCAGAGTTTATTTGACAGGGTATTGGTCGCAACGCTGGAAAATCCATGGTACAGACCTTTTCCAAAAAACGGATAGTCATTAACTTTTTTGTTTCTATTTTTAAATCAAGAAAAGGTACAAAAGCCTACTGTTATCAGCTTCCTTCTATCTATAGCGCGTTAGCGATTTAAAATATTATTTACCGATTAAATAGTAATTATGAGTTTAGTAAAGGCAATTAAGCGATTGGAGTATGCAAACTTTCTTATTAAGAAAAAAGCAACGGGTAATTTAGAAACCTTGCTATAAAATGCAGTTATCCAAAAAGGACGGTGTTTATGAGCTATTATCTAAAATGAGGGAAACGGGGGCGCTCAAATTTCGTTTGATCGAATAAAACAGAACTACTTTTTTGCTGAAAACAGAGAAATTTGTATTTCCAATTTATGAAATATGGACAGGTATTAACGAGAGAGAAGGTGGCAAAAATTGGGAAACCTAAGGATTTGTGTTTTTCGGAGACTGCTGTATGAGGTGCAAACGACAGATTGTAATACTGAAAGTATCGCTGGAAAATGTAAGGATTCATATCCGAATGCTGTAAAAGCAGGCTGTAGCTGTTCTTAGTTTATAAAATTATAATGGTTATAATCAAGGCCGGTTTACAACGAAATAAATCGGCCTTAAAAAATGAATAATGAATCTTTTTAGGAATCTAATTATGAGTACTGCCTTATGCTTTACTCAACAGACATCTAACGCTCAAGACACTATTTCAGTGTATATACAAAATGTTGATTTCCAAAAAAATAGTGGCATTGCTTCTTTATATGAAGTTGTTAATTACCCTTATCTTCACTTGGTTAATAAAAGTATTCCTCTTGAGTATAGAATACCTAAAAAAATAAAACTCATTTCTTATAAGTTAACATTCAATGGAGGTATTTATCCGGTTTGGGAAGGAGATACCATCAATGTGGTTTTTAATAAACAAACAGGCTCCACAGAGTTAAGCAGAGAAAATAATAATCTCTTTTTGTTTTATGAATATCTGTCTGATAATTTTTATAAAAAGTATGTTTCTCCAAATAAATTTGAGGAAGATAAGGCCTCTTCTACAAGTGAGTTTGTAAATTATACAGAAAGCTATTATCAACAAAAGGATAAAATCATTAAAACCTTTTTTAACGGCAAAAAATTACCCTTACTACATTTGATTCTTAAAGAAGAAATAGAATGCCAGAAACTTGATTCTTATTTGAGTTCAAAAGATAGAGATTCTCTTATCAATAAGGATTCTATCTTGTCTTTATATAAAAACATACCAACCTCACTTGAAAAATACGGCAGCAATTATTATAGATTAGATATAAATAATTTAAATTATTTTTTTACCCAGAAGGATTTTCCAGCATTTTTGAGCACAGATGATTTTAATCAAGCATTTATTACCACCGCCCAAAAATATTTTTCAAAAGAAGTAACAGAATTTTTGCTGATGCTAAAACTGTGGAATTTTAAAAAAAATTCCAACGATGTAAATATGCAAAGTGCTGAGATGACCTTAAATTATTTACTACATTCTACATTAGACACGCAATATAAAAATATGGCGACTCAATTTTATATTGATTATAAGAAAGCACTTAAAACACTTTCAAATCTTTTAACAGCTAAATTAAAAACGTATAGTGGGAAAGTTGTAGAGCTGAGGGAAGTAGTAAACGTAGGTACGCCGCTATTCATGGACTTCTGGGCAACATGGTGTGGCCCTTGTATAGCAGAGTTTCCAAGCCTGGATAAAGTTTCAAGGGCTAATCGAAATATTCGTTTTATATCACTTTCCATAGACGAAGATGAAGATAAATGGAGAAAATTCGTGAAAGAAAGAAAATTAGATATTAAAAACACTTTCTTACTGGTAGGGGCAAAGGAAAATCTGCTGGCAAATACCTACTCTCTTACCGATGTACCAAGATTTATAGTTTTCAATGCGAAAGGTGAGTGTGTTTCATCTAATTTTATTAGACCAAGTGAACAAGAATTCGACGTAATGCTTAAAAAGAGCTTGATTTTAAAAAGTGAAGAATGATTACATTCTCAGCACTGTCCAAAATTGCAACAATATTTTTGTTAAGCTTATAATGGGAATAAATAATAAATGATTTATAGTGAAGTTGGTTAGCAAAGATTATTTGCGGGAAAAGAAAAAAAGCTGAATAAATCAGCAGTATTAAACCCGTAGAAAGTGATATGAATTTTCCTGCCTGTTTCATGTGGGCGCTTCACTTGATATTGCCCATAATAAAGCATTTCCTGCAAACTTTCCGCACCAGCCCGAAAGGCTTTCCTTGGTACCTCCTCTGTGCTTGTTAGCAAAGTTTGGAAAACTTACCGGCATTTTCGGCTTAATACTAATTCATTTTCTTTTTCAGGTGGCTTACCTGTTCCTGGAGGTTATTAACAAGGCCCGCAAGCTGGTTTACGTCCCAGCGTTGCTGTGTATTGGCTTTTGTGATGATCATCTGCGCCTTCCATACTTCAAGAATATCATCGGGATTTACATGATAAGGTTCATACTGCGGGTTATCACTTATCAGCGTAAGCTTGTTTTTATAACGGTTGTTTTTCATGATGCGCTTATATACAATGCCTTCATTTTTTGAAACAACTATATATGTATTATTGGCACGGATGTCATCCATTGCTGTAACCCTTTCGCCAACAATTACGCTGCCGCTTGGTGTGGGCAGCATGCTGTCGCCAACTATTTCAAATGCACGGTATTCGCCCGGCGCCAGCATGGGCAGGGTAAAAGTGTTCAGTTCATCAATAAACTCAGGGTCAGCATAACCGGCAAGATAACCGGCGGCAGCCTTAACCGGCACAAATTGTATTTCGTTAATATCGCCCTGCAGCTTTAACTGGCGGCGTTTATCAATATAACTGCCGCCGCCTTTAAGCGCTGTAAGATCTTTCAGCAATAGTTCATCAAGGCTTAATTTGAAAATACTGCATAAATTTTCCAGCACATCAAGCCTGGGCTCAGCGCGTTCTTCTTCGTAAGCACCCACAAGTGAGCGTTTGATTTTTAATTTATGCGCAAATTCTTCCTGTGTCCACCCGCGGAGCTTGCGTAAATACTTCAGATTTTTTCCGGCATAACTCATAGCTAATGCATTTAGTATGCAACATACTAATTATTTTAGTTTGAAAATCTTTTTTAATAAAGTTTTTTCAGATTTTTAAGCGGGCATAAAAAAGCCGCAGCCATAATCAAATACAGAATGAAACTGCGGCTTTTAGAAGGAAAGCTTAGGCTTTTACCTGCTTCTTTTCGCCAAGCATTAAGATTTCATTTACCTGCACTTCCGTTACATAGCGTTTATTGCCTTCCTTATCTGTGTAGTTGCGGTTTATGAGTTTTCCTTCTATGGCAACTTCACTGCCTTTTGACAAAAACTGTTCGGCAATTTCCGCCACTTTGCCCCAGGCAACCAGGTTATGCCATTGTGTATCTGTAACTTTTTCGCCTTTGGCCGTGCGGTAGGTTTCGTCGGTAGCCAAGCTAAAACGGGCCATTTTTTTGCCACTTTCTATGGTGCGGATCTCGGGTTTATTGCCAAGGTTCCCGATAAGCTGAACTTTGTTTTTAAGTGCGTACATACAATAAATTTTTACGGTTTTTAAATTTGTTATTTCAATCTCCGGCGGCGCCCTGCCGGCTGACAACACAAAGATGAAATTACCGGATAGCCTTAGCCGGTTTTTATTCGTTTACTCACGGATGTAACCGTTTGTAAACGGTTATACACGAAAATTGCTTAGTTTTATAATAATGCTTGTTATATGGAAGAACCTAAAAAATGCCTGCATTGCGGTAAAGCCATAAGAGGCCGTTCCGATAAAAAATTCTGCGATGATTATTGCCGCAATAATTACAATAACCAGCTAAAAGCGCAAAGCAATAATTATGTGCGCAACATAAGCAATGCGTTGGGCAAAAACCGCAGGATACTCGAATCGCTGCTGTCCAAAACAGAAGAAAAGGGTAAAACCACCAGGCAAATATTAATGCAACAGGGCTTTTCTTTTAAATATTTTACCCATACATACATACATAAAAAAGGAAATACGTATTTCTTTTGCTACGATTACGGATATTTGCCATTAGATAACGATTGGTATCTTATCGTGCGCAGCAAAAAAGAATAAAATAATTCCTACTAAATCAGTAGGAATTAATATCTTCACCATAAAATAAATCTTTATTATGAGTTTACGTTTAGGGGACGCGGCTCCCAATTTTAAAGCAAAAACAACCGCCGGTGAAATTGATTTTTACGAATATCTTGGCGATGGCTGGGGTATTTTATTTTCTCATCCTGCTGACTATACGCCTGTTTGCACAACCGAACTTGGCAAAACAGCTTTATTACAGGAAGAATTTGCCAAACGCAATACAAAAGTGCTGGCATTAAGCGTTGATTCGCTCGACAGGCATGCAGGCTGGGTGAACGACATTAATGAAACGCAAAGTGTAAATGTTGGCTTTCCAATTATTGCCGATGAAGATAAAAGCATTGCGCATGCTTACGGCATGATACATCCAAACGCTTCTGAAAACTTTACAGTACGTTCGCTGTTCATTATCGGGCCCGATAAAAAGATTAAGCTTACGATAACTTATCCTGCAAGCACCGGTAGAAATTTTGTTGAGGTATTGCGTGTATTGGACAGCCTTCAGCTTACCGCTAATTACAGCGTGGCCACACCGGCTAACTGGGCTGAAGGTGAAGATGTAATTGTAGTGCCTGCCGTTTCTACGGAAGCTGCAATTGAAAAATTCCCTAAAGGTGTAAAGGTTGTAAAACCGTATTTACGTTATACGCCGCAACCGAATAAGTAAAAGCCTTTTTATCATTAAAAGTTATAAATGCATCACAAAACCGTGGTGCATTTTTATTGTGCCAATCTTATATACGCCGTATCTGCATCATCACAAAGCCCATGATTGAATGAGGGTTGAATGTGCGATTAAAACATATTATAATTGGTTAAGCATCCGGCAGCTATTTGACGCGGTGCAAATAGGTTTAATGCGTGGTATGAGGCCTTTGCAAAATTTGTGTTCAGCTTTTAGAATGTGCTTATTTAGCGTCTCCTTCCGTCAAATCAGCTTAATTTAATAAGGGCCTTATGAGAACAAATACTTATAATCTTACTGTGGATGACTTAATTGTGCACTTCCTGAAACTGGAAGGCGTAAAATATATTTTCGGCGTGCCCGGCGGCGGGTTAATAAATATATTAAACACGCTAAAGAATAACGTCAACGGTCTTACATATTTCATTTGCCGGCACGAAACCGGCGCCGCTTATATAGCTGATGGATATTACCGTGCAACAGGCAATTTGGGCGTGGTAATGGTAACAACAGGCCCGGCGCTACCAATGCGCTTACCGGTATAATAAATGCACAGGCAGATGGCTCGGCAGTGTTATTGATTACCGGCGAAACAGACCAGCAATTTTATGGCGAGGGCTACCGGCAGAAAGGTATTGATGCCAGGTTAGATATTAAAGCCATTTATACGGCGGCTACCGGCAATAGTTCCGTTATTACAAGCGGATCGGCCGCCACTATTTTTAAACAGGCGCTGCGTGATGCTTTATCCATTCCAGGGAAACACCTTATGATGGCCTGATGGTAATCGGCTCTTCGCTTGGGGAATTATCTACCAATTCCTGGTCGCAAATTCAGCAACATCCATCATGGCAGCGGCGTCTTCTTTATTATTCATTGCCATATATAAGGCACAAAACTCACTGACAGCAAATCAGAAGCATTCGATTCTTTGCTCTTCTTCATTTTAACGTGCACAGTTTAAATTACTCTAATTATTAAGGGTATTTGAACTTGAAACAGCCAGTCATACAATCATAAGCACTTTTTTGATGAATAATACCCTTGTTAGCCGGCAAGGAATAAAGCCACACAATGCATAAAATTTAAAGCATATCTTATTATCTTATCATTTTTATATTTAGCTAATGCTCTTATTGTCTCACTGTTAAACATGTTCTGAAATCTCAGCGATAAAATCATTTGCAGGCTTTTCATGTTTATCAAAAATAAAAAGCACGGCGCCTGCTGCTAAAATGCCAATACCAATAAGGCTTTCAACCGGTCTTTGTATAAACGTAAACACTAAAACCCAGCCATTAAACAAAAGAAAAATAATTTGCAGCCAGGGTTTTAAAGGGCTTATAAAAACACCCGGCATTTTCTCTTTTATAAATAAACTTGTTGATACGGTAAGCGATGCCATCAGTTGTAAAACAAACCCTGCATATAATAAAACTTTTTCAAACGAACCTGAAAGTACAAGTACAATACTTATAAAAACATGCAGCCATATTGCAGCAACAGGAATGTTATGCCGGTTGGTTTTTGCCAACGGTTTCCACAACCTGAATTCGTTTGCCATAGCCTGCGTAACCCGCGGGCCCACCCATAAATAAGAACTGATAGTTGCCAGCAATTGTATGGCAATAAAAGCGCTTACCCATTTGCCACCGGTACTTCCAAGTAAGTTATTGTAAGCAATAAATGCAACTTCTTCTTTATTGGCAAGGGCATTTACAGTGCCGTTCTTAAGCATGCAAAATTGAAATAGCACATATACCATTAACACGAACCATGTGCTTAATATTAAAGCTTTGGGAAGATTGCGCAACGGTTTATCAATTTCACCGGCAATATATGCTGCTGCATTCCAGCCCGTGTAAGCAAAACTTACATACACCATTGATACAGCAAATCCAGGGCTTATAATTTCCTTGCGCCAGCTATTGGAGAAATTAAGCGCATTATTTTCTGCACCCGGCAATGCAAACGCAATTATGATAAGCGCAACAATAAAAACAACTTTAATGATGGTAGTAATATTTTGAAACCTGCTGCTGTGTTTTAATGTAATGCTGTGCATGATGCCTGTAATTAATATTATGGCAACAGCTATCCAGCTATTATTGTGCAAACCAAACGGTGAAAGATATTTTATAAAAGCGATTGCGGCCAAAGCTGCCGGCGCAGAAAACCCAACCGTTAATCCTGCCCATGCCGATAAATAACCGAGAAAGGGGTGAAACAATCTTGACAGGTAAATGTAATCGCCGCCGGACTGTTTAAAATATGTTGCCAGCTCTGCATAAGCAAATGCGCCAAACAATGCCAGTGCGCCGCCAAAAATCCAAAGCAATAATATGCTCCATGTATTTTGCACTGATGCAAGCTGAAACCCAACGCTGGTAAAAACACCGGTGCCAATCATATTCGCAATTACAATGGAAATAGCGGTGAGCAGTGTTATTTTCTTTGCCGGTTGCTTCAATGTAAATGCTGTTTGGTTAAAGCAAAATAACTAAATAACGGTTACCCGTTTTTATGCATTCTTATTTATTGAATTTCGGGAACAACGAGCCGAATGTTTATTGCATAATGCGTATTGCAATCTTCACTTCATCGGCAACAATGCTGTCAATCATCTCAAATTCGTCGGTTACGCTTTTTAAACTGCGCAACGAGATACGAACATTGCTTTGAATATCATATAAACCTGCATCAATTTCCTGTTGCCGCTGCTGTAATAGTTCCTGCACTTTATTGGTAATAGGTGCATTGCGGTTTGAAACAGTGGTTTTTACAACCTCTCCGTTTAAGATGCAAACAGTTCGTTTAAATTTTTCATTTACATTATTTATCAGAGCATCAAAATCCTCGGCCTTCATATCTTTTCCAAACCTGGTTATTAATGAAGATAAGGCTGCTATATGCGCCGTTAGAATATAACCGCTGGCAACAAACTGGTGGTAAAAAGAAAGCTTTGCATCTTTTCTTTTTTCAGAAAGCATGCGCTGAAAATTATCGCTCAGGTTAGCAAGCGCCACAAAAGCATCTTTCCGCATCGGCGTATAATCTGTTTTAAGCATTTCAGGCTTCCTTAATAACCCTGCTGCAACATTGAAATATTTTTTATTGGCATCAACAAAATCCTTTATGAGATCTTTTGTTTGCTCGTGCTCCCATAAAGGAAATATCATAAAAGATGCAATGAACGCAATTACACAACCAATGGCTGTATCAATAAGCCTGTCGGTAATAACTGCACTGAAATCAGACTGGTTTAAAAAATGAAAGCTGATGATAACATAAATGGTAATGCAGGTGCAGCTTATATAATAGTTAAGTTTCAGCAGGCTGTAAGCTATTACCATGGTACAAAGCAACAGCAGGAAGGCCAGTGTATTGTTGTTAACAAAATAGATGAAAGCAAATGATATAATTACACCTGTTATGGTGCCCAGCAAACGCTGCTTATTGCGTGTGCGTGAAATGCTGTAGGCTGGTTTTAATATAGTAGCAATGGTTAATAAAATCCAGTAACCATGTCCCAATGGAAAAAACAACGAAACAAAATAACCTATAAGCATCGCAATGGTTACACGCAAAGCATGCCTGAACTGGCTTGATTTAAGCGATATATTTCCTATTAATAAGGAAGGCGAAATTTCTGTATGCTTTACCTTAAGCTCTGCGCCCGGATAATTTTTATAATGCCTCGTTGCAATGGTTTCATAGCCCGAAAAATAATGAAGCCTTTTTATTCTTTCGCCCACATCCTGTATGGTAAAGCGTATTTGCCTTAGCTTGATAAATAAAGGCAATGTATTTTTATTAAGGCCATTCTTTCTTTCCAGCGCAAAAACATCCGAAAGCTTTTTTTGCTGCGCATTAATATCTGTATATGGCTTTGAATGCTGGTTGAATTGAATGGCATAGCCAATGCTGTTCAGCTCCTGGCTAAAGGCGTGCAGGGAATTTTCTATCTCCTGCAAAATCCCCGTATTATCAAAAGCTTTATGTATATCACTATAATTTTGGTGCAGCGAAATAAGATGTTCAAACAGATCGGCGCTGTCAAGGAACATCATCATTAATATTCTTCCCTTTGCTGTAGAGTCAATCACCATTTCCCTCGTGTTCAGCAGCATTTCCCGCAGGCTGTCCTGCTCCTGCTGAATGGTAATCTGTTTCAGGCTTAACTTGTTATATAAATACTCATCGTTATGTTTCTCTTTAAACAAGCCGGCCAGTGTTTCCACATATTCGGAAATGGAACGCAGGCTTTCTCCCAGTTGTATTTGTATGTAGCGGTAAGGCCGCAGGCGGTGCAGCAATATGCTCATCAAAAAATAACACATACCGCCTGCAGTAAGCATCAGCCCGTTAAACCAGGGGCTGCCAAAGCTGGCCTTGCTGTCAATATTAAAAATAAAAACCAGCAGCGCCACGAGGCCTACGGAATTAGCGCGGCTGCCGTAAATGCCGATCAGCGAAAAAAACATCCCGAATAATACAATGAACAGGGTAATGAAGACCGCATTGTGGTTGAGCGAAATGGTAATTACAACCACTATGAAATTAAGGCATATACTTGCCAGTATGGTATTGCGGCGGTGCGTAAACGGGCCGGGGCTGTCGGTTGAACCAACGATTAATGCACCCAGCGGGACGGCCGACATTAATCCCAGCACATCATAATGATATAAAATAATGGCAGGGATAATGGCGGCGGCAGTTATGCGTATGCCGGTAAATAAATATTGGCTTGAAAATATTTTTTTGAAAGTGAGCTGGTAATCCATGCTGTTTGCAAACTTAATAAAGTGCCAAAATCCCTGCACATTAAATATAACGCTAACAACCGTTTGGATTGATAAATTGAAGTTGCTTACATTTGCGCCCTCCATGCAAATTGAAGTATTAAAATCGAAAATTCACAGGGCGGTGATAACAGAAGCCAACCTGCAATATGTGGGAAGCTTAACACTGGATGAAGACCTGATGGATGCCGCCAATCTTATTGAAAATGAAAAGGTGCAGGTGGTGAATGTGAACAATGGCTCGAGGCTGGAAACCTACATTATTAAAGGCAGGCGCGGCAGCGGCACCGTTTGTTTAAACGGCCCCGCAGCAAGGCAGGGCGCCGTGGGCGATGTGGTGATTGTAATTTCGTATGCCATCATGGAATTTGAAGAGGCTAAAAAATTCAAACCCTGGCTTGTGTTTCCGAAGGAAGGAAATGCGCTATAGATATATAATTGTTGTTGATGTAAGGCACATGCGGCTGTGAACAAGTGAACCCGTAAACTTTTCTCCACGTCAACGCATTGTCAAAACTCCTCATCTCGTAATTAATTATTAGCCGAAGCGATTATTTTTGCGCGCTAAAATTTTATCTACTGTCGCGCAATACTGTTAATATAGCTTTAGTTGGCAACCCCAACAGTGGTAAGACTTCTTTATTCAATGCATTAACCGGCCTTAACCAGAAAGTGGGCAATTTTCCGGGCGTTACGGTTGATAAAAAAACAGGCTTATCCCATTTGGATGCGGGCGTAAACGCCACTGTTATTGATTTGCCCGGCACATACAGCCTGTACCCCCGGCGGGCCGATGAATGGGTGGCTTACAAGGTTTTGCTGCATGCCGATGAAAAATTACACCCGGAAATCGTGTTGCTGGTGGCCGATGCCAGCAACCTTAAACGCAATTTGCTTTTTTGCAGCCAGGTTATAGATTTAAAATATCCCGTGGTAATTGCCCTTACCATGATGGATCTTGCCCGCAAAAAAGGAATTGAAATAGATGTTGCCGGCCTTTCAACCGAATTGGGCGTGCCTGTTATTGCTGTAAACCCTAGAAAGAATAAAGGCATTACCGAGCTGAAAAAGGCGCTGGCGCAAACAGCTAAACTTCATCAGCAGCCTGCCAAAAGAGATTTTATCAACAACCTGTCGCTGGCGCCGCATGCTGTTGAAACAGTGAAACAGACCTTGCCAGGCATCAGCGATTATGAAGGCATTCATTATCTCATCAACCATGAAAATTTCGGTTTGACAGACACCGTGAATGAGGTGATTGAACAGGCGGAGATTGACAACAATTTCAATCCATCCAAAACACAGGCGGAAGAAATTCTCCGGCGCTACACCCGCATTAAACAGGTAATGCAGCAAAACGTGGTAGAGCCCGATCCGCTGCACCGCAAATTATTTACGGAGCATCTCGATAATATTCTTTTGCACCGCGTATGGGGCTATGTAATACTGCTGGTTGTTTTAGCTGTTGTGTTTCAAAGCATGTTCTGGCTGGCGCAGTATCCTATGGATTGGATTGACGGCGCCTTCGCCAATATAAGCAGTTGGCTGAATGGTGCATTGCCATCTGCCTGGTGGAGCGACCTGCTCATAAACGGCCTCGTGGCAGGCCTGAATGGCATTCTCGTTTTTGTGCCGCTGATAATGATCCTGTTTGGATTGATTACCATACTGGAAGACACCGGCTATATGGCCCGCATAAGTTTTTTGAGCGATAAGCTGATGCGCAAAGCGGGCCTGAATGGCAAGAGCGTAATGCCGATGATAAGTGGTTTTGCCTGCGCAGTGCCAGCCATTATGAGCACCAGGAATATTGAGAACCACAAGGAAAGATTGCTCACCATACTGGTTACACCTTTAATGAGCTGCAGCGCAAGGCTGCCGGTTTATACCATACTGATAGCGCTGGTAATTCCCAATACCTATTATTTTGGTTTTTTAAGCCTGCAGGGTTTGGTAATGATGGGGCTGTATCTTCTGGGAACGGCAATGGCGCTGGTGGTAAGCTATGTGTTCAAGTTTATTATTAAAATGAAAGAAAAAAGCTATTTCATTTTAGAGCTGCCTGTTTACCGTGCGCCGCGCTGGAAAAATGTGGGCATTACCATGATTGAAAAGGCAAAAATCTTTGTTAGCCAGGCGGGAAGGGTTATTCTTTTTATAAGCCTGGTATTATGGTTTTTAAGCAGCTACGGCCCGCCTTCGCGCCTTCGCGCCGTGAATGAAAAATATACGGCAGAACTGCAGCAGAAAAATTTGAGCGAAGATTCTGTTACGGCAATCGAAAAAGAATATGCAGCAGAAAAACTGCAAAATTCTTTTGCCGGTATTTTGGGCAAATCCATAGAGCCGGCAATTGAACCGCTGGGTTACGACTGGAAAATTGGCATTGCATTGATAACATCATTTGCTGCACGTGAAGTTTTTGTTGGCACCATGGCAACGCTGTACAGCGTGGAAGATAAAGACAACAACACCCGCACCTTGCAGGAAAAAATGGAAAGCGCCGTGCATAAAGACGGCAGCAAGGTATATACGCTGCCGGCTGCTTTATCATTAATGGTGTTTTATGTGTTTGCCATGCAGTGCATGAGCACGCTGGCTATTGTAAAAAGAGAAACCCGCACGTGGAAATGGCCGCTCATCCAGTTTATTTATATGACGGGTCTTGCCTATTTGATGAGCCTGCTTGTTTATCACCTGTTTTTGAGCCTGCTTGTTTATCACCTGTTTTAATGCCCAGAACCTGTTTTGTAAATTTAATTTCTTACAGGGTTTTTCACAGAAGAAGATAGGTTTCCGGATGGTTTCTCCGCACGGGCAAAGGAGTGCAAGAGAATTAATGCGTTTCTGCCGGCTTTGTTTCTACGTGCGAAAAAATTTAAACAGCTTCTCAGGCTTTTCTGAACATAGCTATCAATACCATATCTATAACTGCAACGGCAAAAATGATAATAGTAAGCTTGTTTTGCAGCAGCTTCTGCCTGCGGCTTTTTTCACTTCGTGAATTATATAGGCTGTAATGGCTGAAGTAAAACCATTTGTACAAACTTTTGTTGGTAGTGCTTGCGGAAAACAGCACCGTTTTAAGAATGATTAAAATAAGCAGTATTGCAGTAACAGCATAAATAATAAATTGGTACATCATAGCCATTGATTTTTTTACAATGGCAAGCAGCTGTTTTCAGTAGAGGCAAAATACAAAAAAACAAATGATTTTTAAAAGGCCGCGAATTAATATTCCATTTTTCTTAATGCCGGGGCTTTAAACCAGGTAACGATAACTACAGCCGCCGTCATGCAGCCGCCAAAAATCACAGAAGGCACCACGCCCATCAGTTTAGCCATTAAGCCGCTTTCAAACTGGCCAAATTCATTGCTGGAATTAATGAACATAGAGTTTACGCTCATTACGCGGCCCCGCATATTATCAGGGGTTTTTAATTGCATGATGGTGCCGCGCACAACAACGCTTATACCGTCGAGCATGCCGCTTAACAGCAGGGCAATAAAGGAAACGATAAACAGCCTGGACAAGGCAAAGCATATAATGCATACGCCAAACCCAAAAACGGCAAACAATAATTTATATCCCTGTTTCCTGCGCATAGGGGCGGCGGTTAGCAAAACTACGCTGCATATAGCGCCCATATCCGAAGCGCCGTTCAGTATGCCAAACCCTTCCGCCCCAATCTTTAAAATATCCCTTGCAAACACCGGCACCATAGCAACAGCGCCGCCAAACAGTACCGCAAAAAGATCAAGCGACAAAGCGCCCAAAATCTCCTTTGTTTTGAAAACAAAGCTCAAACCCTCTTTTACGCTGTCCCATGTTTTCTTTTCGGTTTTTTCATTCAGCGGCGGCTTGGGCTTTATATTAAAAAGGATAATAAATGCCACGGCAATAAGCGCTGCGATCACTCCAAAAGTACCGGTATTGCCCAGCATGGCAATTAAAAAACCGCCCAGTGCATGGCCGGTAACCGAGGCGGAAAGATAGGCGCCCTGGTTCCAGGTAGTGGCATTTTGCAAAATATTTTTAGGAACAACCTGCGCCAGCACCACATTAAACACCGGCCCTACAAACGAGCGCACAATGCCGGTGCCGAAAACTATACAGTAAATAAACACGGCAATGGTACTATTGGTAAATGCCTGGCTGGTATGTTTGGTTGAAAGCAGCAATAAGATTATCACTGCAATAAAATATAAGCCAACACCCCGCAGCATCAGCTTTCTTTTTTCACTCAGGTCTATCACATGGCCTGCATACAAAGCCAGCGAAACGGCAGGCACCACCTCAGATAAGCCAATTAAGCCAATGGCAAAAGGTGCATTGGTTAAGTTATATATCCACCAGCCCAGTAAGGTGGTGAGCATTCTCAATGCCATTACAAAAGCAAACCTTCCCATTACAAGGTTCCTGAATTCGGGTATGCGAACAGCTATAAAAGCATCAGAAGAACTCTGTTGTTGATCACCGGTTGTCATTAAGCTCAAATGAAATTTAATAAAGAGGCAACAGCCTTAATGCAGGCAAATGTATTTTAAAATTATTTGGCTTTGCGATTGAGAAATGCATCTAAATGGTTGCCGCAGCTTATTCTTTAAATAAACGGCTGGTGTATTTTGTCCAATAAGTAAGTTTTTCATTAAAGAAGGCTTTGGCCCCGTTCAAAATTTCAGCATAATGGTTCAGTACATAACGGCCAGTTGTATTGGGCGTATTGGCTGATGCGTTTTGCGCCACAACACAATCTATTGCGGTTGCATTCCCAAAAATTGCTTTCAGGTCTTCAAGTTTTTTGCGGCTTGCCGTGGCTGACAACTTCTTTATATGGTTATCAAAAATGTGCATAGCCGTACTGCAAACAGCTATGCCTTTTTCCAGTTCAAGGTTTTGGCGATGGCTTTTATCATAATCATAAAAACTTCCATTAAAAATACTTGACAGAGAACCATCATCCATTTTAAAACAATTAAAAAAATAGGTGGTTGGTGCCGTGTACGTAAAGCTGCCTGTTTTGCTGTTGGCGATGGCATTAAACCATTTTTCAATTTTTATGGGCATGCTTTTATTTAAAGCAGGGTCTATAACATACAGGCCTGCTGCATTATTCTTTTTTATTTTAACAACAGGCGCCACATGATAGCCCCATTGTATCTTATTGCCCAGCGCAAACCTGTTTTTGTCTTTAATTTCAAGCATGGTTGTATTGCCGGGCGCAGTAGTGGCTGCAGCAAACAGCCAGATTTTGGCATGTTGAATTTTAAATTTCTTATCCAGTATAAGCGAACTTATATGCGCCCGTTGCTGGCAGCCGCCCTGCGGGAAATTATATTCAGCCTGCAGCAATGCTGCTATATCGCTGAATGCAGCAAGAATAGTTTTTTCTGAATATGATTTCAGTTTGCCGGCGTTAAAGTTTTCAAAGTATGTTGGCATCATGCTGTATGATAAGCAAAATTTCAACCAAATCTTTTTCCTTATCTAATGACACCAATAATTTGGCTGCATGCATGCTGAAATAACGGTGTGCAGCAACTTACAGGTTTTACCGTTATTTCCCCATTGCAGGCAAGAAAAATACCAGCAGCAAATATGGGAAAGAAGTGCATTTTACAATGTTGATGTAATTTTCAGCACGCTAACTTTTACACTATGGAACAATATTCAAGGCCATTAATTTTTTTATATCCTACTCGCACAAAAACATCAGCGAGAAAAATGAGGCAAACCCATTTCTATATTACTTTCATTCGTACAGGTTTGTTTTTTCAATGGTCTCATGCCTGTCCCGAACTTGCTTCGGGAGAATCTCGCTATGTACATTCCCCTGTGTGATAAAAATTATCATGCTCGGTTTCATTGCTAAAACTTATACCTGAAAGCAATTTTAAAACTTCTTCCAAGCAGAGGGCGTGCTATAAACGAAGTAGCGCCTGCATCGCTACTCTGAAATTCGCCCTGGCGCGGATTTCCTTCTGTAAGGCCTAATGAATTGTTGAGATTATCTATAACTCCGAAAATTGAAATTTTGTCAGTAAGTTTTACCTGGGCATCCACATCAATTTTCGTATAGCCCGGAAGGATCACCGAGTTTGCAACATCCACATAGCGTTTTGCCTCGTATTCTATGGCAGCCTGCAGGCGAAGGTTGTCATGAAAAAAATTAAACCCCGGAACAACTCTCAGCGAAGTGGCTGGTATTCTGATAAGCTGATTGCCATTATAATTGATTAAAGTTCCGGAATTATCTGTATAAATATATCCTTTATATTGGGCATGCTGTAAGGTAGATGTTGCTGAAATATCAAACCATTTTACCGGATAATAACCGGCTTCAAGCTCAAGGCCAAAAGTTTGTGTATTGGCATACAGGTTTTCCTGCGTGTTAGTTCCATCTAAATTAAAAACATAATTTGTAAAGCCTACATTATTATATTTTGTCCAGAACCCTGTAGCATAAAAAGAGAGTTTAGAATAACTGTATTTATATCCAATTTCGCCAAGCTGCATTGTTTGGGTTACAGGCGTAGCGGTGGCGTTGGTTACGTAACTGCTCAATCCCGGAATACGCGCAGCAGAAGTATATCTGGCAAATGCGCCCATATTGCCGGAAAACTGATAATTTACGCCCAATGTCCAGGTAGCGTAATTAAAATTGCGGTTATAGCTTTGAAATATCCCACTGCCGGTTAATATTTTGGATGTTGCCGTAGTTCCCAGGTTTACAGTGGTCGTTTGTTCTACCACTCCCTGTGTTTGCGCATTTTCCCAACGCAATCCCCCATCAATACGAAAAGCCTTTGTTATCTGCCATTCATCGCTGATATAAACGGCATTGGTTGTTTGTTCACCGCGGGCATTCGCAAACTCATATCCATATTGGTATATTCCGTTATCAGTAAATGTGCTTAATACATTTCCACTGGCGTCCAGGGCTACGAGGTTCAGCAATCTTGCCTTATTTTGAACATCAAGCAGTGCGCTTGAAGAATATCTGCTGAAGTCTTCTTCGAAATGAGCATAATAGTATCCAAAGTTGAAATCATGTTTGGAAGAGCCTGTGCCAAAAATATGCGAAACATGAAAGTCGTTTGTAATTTCTGTAAGCGGTAATGTAAGGCCCCTGATCCCGCCTATAATAACAAGGCCATTACCATTTTGGCTGGCCGTATTAAATGTTGTGCCTGTGGTTACATACTGTAATCCCAGTTTTGCTGCGCCTGAAACAGTTGATAACAGGCTTGCCTGGCTTGCAAGCAGTGAATCAGCGCTTTCTAAAGTATTCGGATATACGCCATTGCGCTGCGTTTGTGTGTTATCGTAGCGCAGTGTGTTTTTTAAAATCCAGTTATTAAAAAGCTCCGTCTTAAACTTAGCTGTTAGCTGGCTTCTTTTTACAGATGTCCCCACTGTATTATCAAAATTATAAGTGCTGCCGTCTCCTTCAATCATACTTACCTTTTCTGTTTCCGGGCCGGCAACTGTTCCGTAATGACCATTAAAACCAGGCACTGCTACTATTTTTCCGTTTTTATGGGTCATGGGAATGCCTAAATAAAAAACCACATCATCATCCACACGCTTAAAATCAACATCAAAGGATGATTTTTCCCATTGGCGGCCAACAGAAACCCGCACCTGCCCTCCATGATTGCCGGTAAAACCGGGGTCGCGCACGCCTGTGCCGGTACGGTAAAATCCTCCTATAGCAAATTTCCACCCATTGCCGATAGGGCTTCCTACCCAAAAATCTCCCCGGTAAAGATTATCGCTTCCCAGGCTAAGCTTAAAAATGCCTTCTGTTGTATCGCCAACGGTGCGGGGAATATAGTTTACTGCCCCGGCAGGGGCATTGGAATAAAAAACCGAAGAAGGGCCGCCCCGGACTACTTCAACAGATTGAATGGTTTCATCGAAGCGAAATACCTGGTCTGCATTCAGGTAACCTAATGCCGGGTCGTGCTGTACCGGGATTCCGTCTTCCAGCAACTGGATGGATCCGTAACCATCTACAGGAACGCCTCTTGCCCTTACATTCCCGCTTGCCTCGCCGCCTGATGCCTCAACCCAGAAACCCGGCACTGATTTTAAAGTCTCGGTAACACTTGTGGGCGCCTGCAGGCTAAGCGCATTATACCCGATATTGGTAACGGAATAGCTTGTTGCAAGTTTGGTACGATTTTGTGCACCGGCGCGCCCGGTAACGATAACTTCGTTTAAATCATTAGCTGTCAATTTTAATTTGATCACCAGGGATATGCCGGCGTTGGGTTTTACATTATAACCGGATAGTGTCTGGGATTGAAAACCTACGTGGGAAATAGTAATTGAATAAGGGCCGCCTGCAGGTAAATTGTGATAAGCGAAAACGCCCAAAGAATCTGTTTGCGTGGCAGAAACCTGGCCTGTGCTTTGGTTCTTTGCAAAAACAGTAGCGTTGGCCACCGGCTGCCCGCTCTCACTATTTACCTGCCCCTTTATTTCATTGCCATTTTGCGCATTTGCAATAATCTGAATATGACAGCAGGCTGCTAATAATAAAATATGCAGGAATTGCCTGGTTTTGATAGCTGGTTTGGTCATAAAAAAATTTATTTCTTTATTATACACTGCGATTGTTTATAATTTAGCCTGCTTTTACCATCATACCATGATCTTATTTAAATGGCCGCCATTCGTTACGTTCCTTATTATCCTTATCCCGTTTTAGCGGGCACTAAAGTATGTATTAATTGCCCCCTCTGCTTACTGTTAATATTAATTTAATGCAGATAAGAAGTGTTGATGGATACAGTGGAAAATTGCAGGTTTATATATCCGGGTTTAGTAAGTGGAAATCTTTTTCCCATAAGGCAACAGGCTTCTCAAAAACAAAAACGGCTGCCAAAAGTATTGGGCTTCTTTGTGGGCGATGCCTTAAAAAATTTCATTTTTCACAGCAGCAGGGATATTTTGCTTAGCCGCAGTAAACATAACAGGCTGCCTAAAACTGCAGCACAAACGCTGTACCTTCATCTTTCACGCTATGCACATAAATATTGCCTTTGTGCAGCATCATGATTTGCTTGCACAGGCTTAAACCAATACCGCTGCCGCTTTTTCTGGTGCTGAAGAAAGGGATGAAGATTTTATCTAAAACTTCATCTTCAATGCCGCTGCCATTATCCACTACTTTTATAGCAACGCGGTTATGGTCGCCCCGGCTTGCCGTAAGAATAATTTTAGGATCCCTTGTTTCTTTCACCGCTTCCATCGCATTCAGCAGAAGATTGATAAGCACCTGCTCAATTAAATTAATATCGGCTTCCACCTGCAGTTCGGGGTCTTTTAAAATTATTTCAAGCTCAATATTTTTTTGCAGCAGCGTTGGCTGCATTAAACGGTGCTGCGTTTTAAATAAATCTTTTACATAAAACTTCTGCAGGTTGGGCGCCGTTATCATGTTCAGGTTGCGGTAGGTTTGGGCAAACTTCAGTAAGCCTTCGCTCCTGCGCTTAATGGTTTCCATGCCAAGCGAAAGGTCTTCCAGCGTGCCGGTTTCATCATCCACTAATTCGCTTGAATGCTGCAGCCTGTTTTTCAACGTATCGGCCAAAGAAGAAATGGGCGCAACAGAGTTCATGATCTCATGCGTCATCACACGCAGTAATTTCTGCCAGGCCTTGCTTTCCGTTTCATCCAGCGCTTCATTTACATTCTGAAACGCGAGCAGCTTATACCTTTTATTGTTGGTTTGAAATGCCGTTGCCGATACAAGTATTTTCAGCACGTTCCTGTCAACATGAATATCGGTTATAGCGCTTTCGCCGGGCTTCAGTTCCACCACCTGCGCACATAAGGCCGCATCGCGTTTATCTAAAGATTGTATGGTTTTTAAATACGGTATCTTCAAAAGCTTCTTTAGCGATTCATTCATCCACATTACGTTGCCGGTTTCAATTTCGTAAGAAAGAATGCCGGTGTCAACCAGTTCCAGTATTTTTTGCAGGTATTGATACTGCGTTTCCCTTTCATGGCTTATTAGTTTGAATGCAGAATTAATATCATTAAACCCCTGCCTTAAATCCTGCACTTCGGCCGGCGCATGCTTTACATCAAAATGCCTTGAAAAATCCCTGTACTGCACCCCTTCCACAAACTGCCTTACTTCTATCTGCGCTTTTTTTAAAAATTCATATAAACTATATGACTGGTAGCCCGCCACCAGCAAAACAATAAAGCCAAACAGGAATTGCGATTGCAGCAGCAGGTAAGCGGCGGCAAATATGAAAACGGCAAGCAGCAAAATGCGGATGGCCAGCCTTAATCCGGGACGATTATATATCATATTTGCTCAACCTCCTGTACAATGCTGTTCTGGTTAGCCCTAATTCCCTGGCGGCTTTTGTTATGTTACCGTTATGCTTCTCAATCACAAGCAGGATTGTATTTTTTTCTATCGTGCTTAATTTATTATCATCCAGCTCCGGCTTTTCTGTCAGCACGCTTTCTATGGGCGAGAAAATCAGGTCCCTTTCCGTAAGCACATCGCCATCGCTCATAATAATGGCGCGTTCCATGGTGTACTGAAGTTCCCGCACATTGCCGGGAAACGAATATTTCACCAGCTTTTCCAGCGCCGACCTGTCTAATTCCATCGCCGGCTTCCGGTATTTGGCTGCATATTGTTTGGCAAAATGTTTGGCCAGTAAAATAATATCTTCTTTGCGCTGGCGCAAAGGCGGTAAAGTAATTTCAACGGTATTGATGCGATAGATTAAATCTTTCCTGAAACGGGTTTCACTGGCCAGTTCCTGCAGGGGCACATTGGTGGCGCACACCAGCCGTATATCCACGGGTATTGGCTGGTTGGTCCCCAGGCGTGTTACCTGCCTGTTCTGCAAAACGGTTAAGAGTTTAGCCTGCTGCTGTAAACTAATATTACCAATTTCATCCAGAAACAAGGTACCGCCATTGGCGGCCTCAATGCGGCCGGTGCGGTCTTCCCGCGCATCGGTAAAAGCGCCTTTTTTATGGCCGAAGAGCTCGCTTTCAAACAGCGTTTCGGTTAATGCGCCTACATCTACCTTTATAAACGGCTGTTTGGCCCTTAACGATTTTTGATGAATGGCCTTCGCCGTCAGGTCTTTTCCCGTTCCGTTCTCGCCGAGAATTAAAATATTGGCATCGGTGGGCGCAATTTTTTCAATCTTGAAAAAAATATTCTTCATAGCCTCGCTTTCAGCGAGCAGTTCGGTGCCGATGAGGTTTTCAGAAGATTCTTTTTCCGCGCCCTCGCCGGCGGTGCGCTTTGTTTTTTTAATGATGTCGGCAATATTGGCTATCAGCTTTTCATTGTGCCAGGGCTTCAGTATAAAATCCGAAGCGCCTTCTTTTAAGGAGCGAACGGCAAGGTCTATATCGCCGTAAGCCGTTATCATTATTACAGAAACGTCTTTATTCAGTTCCTTTATCCGTTTAAGCCAGTAAATGCCTTCGTTGCCGGTATTAATGGACGATTTAAAATTCATGTCGAGCAATACAAGGTCGAAAGTGTTTTCCCTTAAAAGTGCCGGCAGGTTTTCGGGGTTCTTTTCGGTCACTACTTTTTTCACTTCTGTTTTTAATAACAGCCTCACCGCAATCAAAACGTCCGGGTCATCGTCAATTACAAGTATGGATGTATTTTTCAAGCTCATTTCTTGTGCAATTTTTAAATTAGTTAAAGAAGGACGGTGCCATTTATCTGCTGCGGCAATTAAAACATTTGGCATACCACAACGCTAAAATATTGGTTTTTAACTACTGGCTGGTTTCAGGGCTTTTTTAACCTGTATCAAAACCGGACAGTTTTTGTGTCACAAGCGGACAGCAGCCTTCCGGCCCTTTTATCTAAGATATTGTTTTTCAGTGATGTTTTAAAATTGGCACTTTGCTTTCTTTGCTATTGGCACAAAGAATTTTTTATGCAACCGAAAAAAGAAAATTACTGGGTTATGTTCAGGTGGCTGTTGCTGCTGAATGTGGTTTTAATAACCGCCATCGTGCTGGCGCGCCCGTCTAAAAGCACTACCATAAAAAAAGAAGCGCCCTGCTGCAGTTCCAGGAAACTGAACGCAGATGTGATGAATGCGATAACCGTAAGATTAATGTAATAAAATAAATTATACAGTGGACAGAGTTATACAAAAGAAAAAATGGACAACCAGGAAAATTCTCACCATTGCCGGAATTGCAGCGATTGTTTTACTGATTGCCGGCAGCATTTATTTTACCAGCGGTGGCAATAAACTGAATGTGGATACGGAACGCATTACCATAAGCGAGGTAACCAAAGGCAAGTTCCAGGAAAATATACCGGTGAATGGCGTGGTATTGCCCCAAACCACCATTTACCTCGATGCCGTGGAAGGCGGACGCGTAGAAGAAAAATATGTGGATGACGGCACTATGATGAAAAAGGGCGATCCTATTCTGCGCTTATCCAACACCGACCTGATGATGAACATGATGACCCAGCAAAACCAGGTATATAACACCTTAACCCAAATTCAGATAAACAATAATGCAGCCCTGCAGAATACGGTAAGCAAGCAAACTGCCATGGCCGACGTGGAAAGCGAATTCAGGGAGGCGGAACGCCTGTATATCCTTAATAAAGACCTGTATGCAAAAAAAGCCATCGGCTCACAGGAGTTTAAAAAATCTGAGATCAGCTATAATTATTACCTGCAAAAGCGAAGGCTGAATGAACAAATTCTACAGCAGGACTCTATTTCGAGGGAACAACAGGCTGAACAAAACAGGCAGTCTTATAAAGGTTCAAAGGAAGCATTGGCTATTATGCAGAAAAAGGTGGGAGACCTTATCGTGCGTGCACCGGTTGATGGCCAGCTTACATCGCTTGATGCAGAAGTAGGTCAGAACAAAAACCAGGGTGAGCGCCTGGGGCAGATAGATGTAATGGGCGGTTACAAGGTGCGTGTGGATGTGGATGAACATTATATTTCAAGGATTTATACCGGCCTGCACGGCACTTTCTCTTTTGCCGACAGTGATTATGTGCTTGAAATTAAAAAGGTATTTACACAGGTAACCAATGGCCGCTTCCAGGTGGATATGGAATTTGTGGGCAAAGTGCCCAAAGGCATACGCCGCGGCCAGACCCTGCAGATATTACTGGCATTGAGCGATGAACGCACCGCCTTGCTGCTGCCGCAAGGCGGCTTTTACCAGCAAACCGGCGGTAACTGGATATTTAAAGTAAGTGCCGATGGCAGCAGGGCCTATCGCGTGGACATTCAGTTGGGCAATAAAAACACAGATTACTACGAAGTGCTGAGTGGTTTACAGGCTGGTGATAAAGTGGTTACATCGAGCTACGAAAACTATGGCACGGATATGCAGGAACTGGTGTTGAAAGGGAAGTAGGTGTCAGCCATCAGAAAACAGATGCAGCCTTCAGCTATCAGAAGGTCAACTCCGTAATTGATTTTTTTTCTGATAGCTGAAGGCTGACATCTGATAGCCGATACCCGTCACAGTTTATCATGATAAGAATAAATCATCTTTCTTATTTCAATGATTTCTGTAACAAGTTCTTTGAACAAACGTTCATCAATAAAGCCTAAATCTTTGCTTAAGATTAATTGATAATGAAGTTCTGAAGATGAACCTGCTGCTATAATTAAAAACCTTTTTAATTCAGCAACAGATTCCCTGCCGCAACCTTCTGCAATATTTGTGGGAATGGACGATGCAGCACGCTTCATTTGGGATACTAATCCAAACAATTCATCTTTTGGAAAAGACTGGGTGAGCTTATAAGTTTTAATTGTAAACGCATGGCTTCTTTGCCAGAAATTAAGAGATTCAAAGTTTCGCATAACAGATAGTTTAAAAGGTTAAAAAAATAATTAAAAATAAAATATTATTAAACAAGTCTTCTCAGGCTGATTTCTGATGGCTGAAAGCTGACAACTTCTAAAACAACCAAACATGATAAAGATTTCAGAACTCGAAAAAGTTTACCGCACCGAAGAAGTAGAAACCGTTGCGCTGAACAAATTGTCCTTCGAAGTAAAGGATGGCGAATTTGTTGCCGTGATGGGGCCTTCAGGCTGCGGCAAATCTACACTGCTTAACATTCTTGGCCTGCTCGATGATCCCGATGCAGGCAGCTTTTTATTTAATAATATTGAAGTAGCGCATTTTAATGAGCGCAAACGCGCCGACCTGCGCAAGCACAACATCGGTTTTGTGTTCCAGAGCTTTAATTTGATTGATGAATTAACCGTATTTGAAAACGTTGAACTGCCATTAATTTACACGGGCGTTAAATCTGCTGAAAGGAAAAAACGCGTGGAAGAAGTATTGGATAAAGTACAGATCATGCACCGCCGCAATCACTACCCGCAGCAGTTATCGGGCGGCCAGCAACAGCGTGTGGCCGTGGCCAGGGCTGTGGTAAACCATCCTAAACTGATCCTGGCGGATGAGCCTACCGGTAACCTCGACAGCAACAATGGCAATGAGGTAATGGCATTATTGACTGAATTAAATGAGCAGGGCACCACCATTGTAATGGTTACGCACAGCGAGCATGATGCCCGTTACAGCCACCGCATCATCCGCATGCTGGATGGGCAAACGGTAACGGAGAATATATTGATATAGCCGGCCTCCCCAAGCCTCCCGAAAAAATCGGGAGGATGTATAAGAGGCTGAATTATACAAATAACGTTATTTAGTCACGTTCTAAAAGTCCTCTCCTTCGGAGAGGATTTAGGAGAGGCCGCCTTTATGCTTAGAAACTACTTCCTCACACTGGCAAGGCAACTCTGGCGCAACCGGTTATACACCGGTTTAAATATTTTTGGCCTTAGTATATGTATTTGTGTGGCCTGGATTGTTTTCCGCATGGTGGATTATGAATACAGTTTTGATAAAAAAATCCCTGGCGCAGAGAATATTTACCAGGTGGTGTCAAAAAGAAAAATTGCCGGTGATGCCGGCGATAATGGTTTTGCCGGCATTTCCAAACCCGTTTTGAATGCTTTAAAAAACCAGGTAACAGGCGCTGAACTGGTGGTGCCGATGTTTTATAAATACCAGCACCAGGCAACTGTACAAGGTTTAAAGCAGCCGGTTAGTTATGCTGATAAAGATATACAACTGGTTTCCACCTCTCCTGATTATTTCAGGCTTTTACATTATCAATGGCTGGCCGGCAATCCTGCCACCGCATTGGATGCACCGGATAAAGTGGTGCTGACAGATACCCGTGCCCGTGCATATTTTCCATCCCTTAAACCACAGGACGTAATCGGCAGAACCATTACCTACGATGATACCGTATTGCGCCGCGTTTCTGCCGTGGTGGCGCAGCTTAATTACCCAAACAGTTTTAGTGCGGATAACAATGAATTTACAGGTGTTTATAAAGATGACCTTGCGGATGATTTCTGGGGAGGAATGAGTTCAAATGACCTCATCTATATTACACCTGTAAAGGGGGCAAGTGTTGCCGGCATAATGAAGCAGTTGAATGCGATAAATTTTGAGCATAACAAAGAAGATTTTCAAAAATATAAATATGAAAGCTGGTACGATGTATTGCCGCTGAGCCAAAAACATTTTGAGCCACAGTATCAGGCACAAACACGCACAGCCGATAAAAAAGTATTGGCAGGCTTAATGATCATCGGCGCCTTCCTGCTGCTGATAGCCTGCATCAATTACATCAACCTCAGCACAGCGCAATTGCCGCAACGGGCAAAAGAAATAGGCATCCGCAAAACACTCGGCAGTTCATCCCGGGCATTGATACAACGCTTCATTGGCGAAACATTTATTACTACATCCATTGCAGCATTGCTGTCTTTTTTATTTACTTCCGTTGCCGTAAAAGTATTTGCTGATTTTCTGCCTGAAGGGCTCTTCAATTATATGAATTATGAAAGTATGATGGTGTTTATGCTTGCCTTAATAATCGTCGTTTCCCTGTTATCAGGGTTATACCCTGCATGGCTTTCCTCCAGAGTAAACACGGTGAATGTATTAAAAGGCGTAACCGAAAAAGTGGTTGGCAGAAACAGGTTTTCACTGCGTAAAGGCCTTATTGTTTTCCAGTTCTTAATAGCGCAGGTATTTATTATCGGCAGCATTATCATCGGCCAGCAGCTCAGGTATGCTTTGCATAAAGACCTGGGTTTTGACAAGAACAGGATAATAACAGTGGATGTGCCTTATTATGTGTGGCAAAACCCGCAGTATAAAGACAGGCAGTTTGTGCTGAAAAATGAGCTTAAAAGCAGCGCTGTCATTGAAGGCGTTTCGCTTGGTAACCGGCCGATGAGCAATACCATGATGAGTAATATTCTGAGTTATTATAAAGACACTGCAGAAATTCAGCAGCAGGTAAATATGAAGTTTGGCGATGCAGATTATTTAAAGTTATATGGCTTTCACCTGCTGGCAGGAAGGAATTATATGGCGGCAGATACCATGCATGAGATTGTGATTAATGAAAAAGCGGTTAAGGCTTATGGCTTTAAATCGCCGCAGGATGCAATAGGCAAAGTATTGACCAGGACGGGAGAAAAGTCCTATACTTACCCGATTGTTGGCGTTATAGCAGATTTTCACCAGTTTGGCGTGCGGTCAGAGATTGAACCGGCGCTTATCGCTTCCAATAAAAATCAAAATTTCACCATCAATATCAAGCTTCCTGCTGATGCATCCAAATGGAAAAGAGCCATACAAACAACAGAGCAGGCATGGAAGAAATTATATACAGGCATTCCGTTTAAATATACTTTTTATGACGATGGCATTAAGAAGATGTATGACACGGAAGAAAAGATGCAGAAGCTGGTTGGTGCTGCAACAGCTATTGCCATTGTAATAAGCTGCTTGGGGTTATTTGGCCTGGCCACACTTACCGCTTTTAAACGCACCAAAGAAGTGGGTATCAGAAAAGTGCTGGGCGCTTCGGTGGCAGGCATTGTAAGGTTGTTATCAACAGAATTTTTATCGCTGGTAATTGTGTCTGCAATAATCGCAACGCCCATTGCATGGTGGCTCATGCATAAATGGCTGCAGGACTTTGCTTACCGCGTTACCATACAATGGTGGATGTTTGTTGTTGCCGCCATTGCGGCCTGCATTATTGCTTTATTAACGGTAAGCTATCAGGCTGTAAAAGCTGCAATGGCAAACCCGGTGAAGAGCTTGAGAACGGAATAGCAGCCTCCCCAAGCCCCTCCAAAGGAGGGGATGTGCAAGAGGCTGAATAATATAAACAACATTAAATAATCACGTTCTAAAAAGTCCTTCCCTTCGGGAAGGATTTAGGATGGGCTTTAGGAGAGGCTTTCTATGTTTAAAAATTATTTCAAAACCGCCTGGCGCAATATCATCAGGACAATTGGTTACAGCACATTAAATGTTGCGGGGCTTGCCATTGGAATGGCTATAGCATTGCTTATTGGTTTGTGGGTGTATGACCAATATTCTTTTGATAAATCTTTGCCTGGCTATGAACGCCTATACCGCGTGCAGCGCAACTTCAACAGCAATGGAGATACACTTACATTTCTTTCCACTTCATTAAAACTGGCAGATGCGTTACGCAACCAGGTTCCTGAAGTAGAATATGTGGCCGAAAGCGCTGGCATGGGGCCCCATGGATTAATGGCCGGCAACAAAAAATTATACATTAATGGTGGTATTGTTGGCAGCGATTTCTTAAAGATGTTTCAATACCCGCTTATCGCCGGTAATGCGGCCACTGTTTTTAAAGATGCTTATTCAATTGTATTAAATCAATCAACGGCCAAAGCTTTATTTGGCAATGATGACCCGGTTAATAAAACCGTTCGTTTTGATAATGAGCATGATCTTAAAATAACAGGCGTTATGAAGGATTTGCCGGGCAATTCTTCTTTCGGGTTTAATTACCTGGTGCCATTTTCTTATCTTGAACAAACCAACGACAATGTAAAGCAAAACCGTACCGGCAGCTTTGGAAATAATTCCTATACCATTTTTGTAAAGCTCAGGCCCGGCGCTGATTATGCCAAAGTATATCCCAGGATCAGGGATATTGAACATACAGAAACGGATAACCGGAATGCAATGCTTTCTTATGTTACGCTTCAGCCCATGAACCGGTGGCATTTGTATTCCAGGTATGTAAACGGACAGGATACGGAAGGCTTTCTTGAATATGTGCGCATGTTTACCATTATCGGCTTGTTTGTATTATTGATTGCCTGCATCAATTTCATCAATCTTACAACGGCGCGGTCAGAAAAAAGAGCAAAAGAAGTGGGTGTGAGAAAAGCAATCGGATCACAAAAAAGAGACCTTGTTATACAATTTTTACTGGAAGCATTTTTACTTACAGCAATTGCATTTGTTTTTGCCATACTTATTGCACAGTTATCATTGCCCGCTTTTAATGCATTAACAGGAAATAAAATTTTAATTCCGTTTACCAATACTTATTTCTGGCTGATAATGGCGGGCTGCCTTAT
The DNA here is from genome assembly GCF_047606085.1 of Parafilimonas sp. Classification (GTDB taxonomy): domain Bacteria; phylum Bacteroidota; class Bacteroidia; order Chitinophagales; family Chitinophagaceae; genus Parafilimonas. The sequence continues at coordinate 14,158 of NZ_JASGEX010000183.1, read as the reverse complement.
TCTTACAGCCTTACTCGCAGGCAGCAGGCCGGCTTTTTACCTCTCTTCATTCAACCCGGTAAAAGTTTTAAAGGGAACGGTTACTGCGGGTAAATCTTCCATTTCACGAAAGATATTGGTGGTATTACAATTCAGTTGTTCCATTGCATTGATCATAAGCACCATTATCATTTACCAGCAAATACAATATGCTAAAGACAGGCCAAGTGGTTATGACCTGAACCGGCTGTTATCAACAGATATGAATGTTGACATTTCAAGGAACTATACCGCTTTAAAAAATGAGTTGCTGCAAAAAGGAATTGCCGATGCAGTAACAACGGCAACAAGCCCGGCAACAGGTGTGTGGTGGCACAGGGATGTAGATAACTGGCCCGGTAAAAACGCCAATGAAACAATTGAAATGGGAACCATATATACAACACAGGATTATTTTAAAACAACCGGTATGACATTTAATGCCGGGAAGGATTTTATAAATGATAACGATACAACCAGTATCATTTTTAATGAAGCGGCTATAAAAAAGATGCGCATTAAAAATCCCGTTAGCCAGGTTATAACATGGGGTGGAACCCAAATGAAAATTGTTGGTGTAGTAAAAAATGCTTTAATGACTTCACCATTTACCGCGGCAGAACCAACGGCTTTTTTGTGTTATCCGCAACCGCAGGATATTATGATGTACCGGCTTTCATCAAAAATAAAAACACACGATGCGGTTACACAACTAACAGCCATCTTTAATAAATATAATCCTGCATTTCCTTATACCTACACATTTGCAGATGAAGATTATGCAGCAAAATTTAATCTTGAAACATTGGTTGGAAAGTTAGCCGGTGTGTTTGCTGCGCTTGCCATTTTTATTTCCTGCCTGGGTTTATTTGGGCTGGCTGCATATATAGCAGAACAACGTACAAAAGAGATTGGCATACGCAAAGTATTGGGCGCATCTGTACAGCAGGTTTGGCTGTTGTTATCAAAAGATTTTATGGTATTGGTTTTAATAAGCTGTTTAATAGCTGCGCCTGTATCATTTTTCTTTTTGCATAACTGGCTGCAGCATTATGATTACCGCATCAGCATTGGCGCGGGCGTTTTTGTATTTGGCGGATTGATAGCATTGCTGATAACAGTTATAACGGTGAGTTTCCAGGCTATAAAAGCTGCAATGGCAAACCCGGTCGCAGCATTACGGAGCGAATAGCGGAGGAATGCGGAGATCCCGATTGAGGAAACGAACATCGGGATGAAGAACTTGAGAACGGAATGATTTATCGCCGGAGGCGATATACCGAAGCTGCGGGGCGAGGACGCCCCGCAGAGCATGGACGTGAATAATGAATGAGAATGACAATAGTAAATTAAATAACGCAAAGTTAGAAGCTCGCAGCTTCGGGCTTGCAGCCTGATATTAAAAAATCAAAAACAACAAAAAAATGCTCACAAATTATTTCAAAACGGCAATAAGATTTTTATATAAAGACAGGTTGTATGCCCTGATAAATTTAACCGGTTCAATAATTGGTTTGGCAGCCATCATTCTGATTATTTCTTATGTTCGTTATGAATTCTCCTACGACCGCAATTACAGTAATTACAAAAGAGTTTACAGGGTAATATTGACTAATAACAACCAGGGTGTAAGTACAGCGTCAATTAATGTTCCTTTAGCAGTAAGCAATATTTTAACCAGAGAGCTTCCCCAGGTTGAAATGGTAACAACTTTAGATGATGATGGCAGTAGCAGTTTTATAAAAGGCAATGCACTTATAGACGTATCTGTGGCACAATCTGACAGCAATTTTTTTAAGGTGTTTAATTTACCATTTGTTTATGGTAATCCAAAAACAGCATTGAACGAAAGAAACAATATTGTTATAGATGAAGAAACTGCAAAAAAATTTTTTCAAAACAAAAACCCGGTCGGCTCTACATTAACATATAAAAACGTATTCGGGGAATCGCGGCCTTTTTTAGTTACTGGTGTGATGAAAAATTTACCATCCAATGTGCATTTTAAGGCAAATGCAATAAGTGCTGTGAACTTTAAACAGCAAAATCTTTCATGGGCATCAATGATGATTACCAGTCCGCAATATGTTTTACTAAAGGAAAATACAAGCGTAGAACAACTTAAACCTTTATTGGAAAACATTTATCGTAAATATAATTTTCCAACGGGAACCACACTAACGTTTCAGGATGTAAAGAACATTCACCTGTATTCAAATATTCAGGATGATCAATATGCCCAGGGCAATATTAAATATATATACATTTTCGCATCAGCTGCATTTTTGATTCTTTTAATTGCCTGTGTAAATTATATAAACCTAACAACAGCCCGTTCATTGCAAAGAGCAAAAGAAATTGGAATGCGCAAAGTTTTAGGTGCAAAAAAAATTCAGGTTATTTCTCAATTTTTAACAGAGTCTCTTCTGTTCTTTTTTATTGCACTGCCGCTTGCGTTTTTCCTTGCATTTTTCCTATGGCCCTCTTTAGTAAGGTTATTAAACATTCATGTTGATGTTGACTTTTTATTAACCTGGCAAAATATAATTTATCTTCTGCTTATTGGTACGGCTGTTGGTTTATTATCCGGCCTTTATCCGGCGCTCACTACATCTTTATCAAGGCCTGCGGTTGTTCTCAAAGGCGAAAGATTTATAAATGGGCTGAGAATAGATATAAGAAAAGGGCTGATCGTTTTTCAGTTTGCGCTTTCTATTATTTTAATCATATCTGCAATCCTTATAAACAAGCAGCTCCGGCTTTTAAATAATATGCAACTGGGTTTCGAAAAGGATCACCTGTTAGTTGTTGAAACGGGAAGGTTTCCACATGGGAGCTCAGTTTTTAAAAATGAATTATCCAGAAATAGCTATGTTAAAAATGTAAGCATTTCCGGCTGGATGCTTGGCAAGAATTATTCTATGCCAGGCACTGATGAAAAAAAAGAGGATCAAAATACAGGTTCAGATACTGCCAGGATAAACAAACCTTTTAATGCAGTTCAATTGCATGCAGATTTTGATTTCATTAAAACTATGCAGCTAAAATTGGTTTCGGGCAGAGGTTTTTCGAAAGAATATCCATCTGATATGTTAAACAGAGATTCTATTCTGTATGGGAAAAGCAATCTGTCAGAAAACCAAAAGGAAGCATTGCTAAACAGCACACCAATTATTTTATCTGAAAAAGCCGTATCGGCATTACAGTTAAAAAATCCAATTGGAAAGGTGGTAAGTAACAATCTTGTCAGAGGAACCGTTATTGGTGTTATAAAAGATTTTGAAGGCACAAATCTAAAAGATAACATGCCACCGGTTGTATTGTATGGCGAAGCAGATAACAATTTTGGCAATACATATATACGTATTGCACCCGGCAACCTCCAAAATACCATCAATTACATTGATGAGACCGTAAAAAAAGTACTGCCTTATCAGCGATATAAATTATCATTTGCAGATGATCGGTTACAAAGCCTGTACACATCAGAAAAGAGATTAGCTTCTTTATTCAATATATTCTCCGGATTGGCAATCTTAATAACTATTTTAGGATTATTTAGCCTGATAGCCCTTTTAACGCAGCAGCGAACAAAAGAAATAGGTATAAGAAAAGTATTAGGAGCAAACACTTACAGCATTATTAATTTATTCGCAACTGATTTAATAAAATTGATAATCATATCCGTTGCTATTGCCTCTCCAATTGCCTGGTTATTCTTAAATAAGTGGTTGCAAGGTTATGCGCACAGAACGAATATTAGCTGGTGGATTTTTTTGGTCGCGGGATTATCAACTATAGTTATTGCATTAATAGTCATCAGCTTCCAGGCAATAAAAGCGGCGCTGGCCAACCCGGTCGCAGCATTACGGAGCGAATAGCGGAGGAATGCGGAGATCCCGATTGAGGAAACGAACATCGGGATGAAGAGCTTGAGAACGGAATGAAGCCCCTATCCCCTAAAGGGGGACAAGAAGCTTCGCAATAAATTTTATCATTTAAAAAAAACTCCCCTTTAGGGGGTGGGGGCTTATGATTAAAAACTATTTCAAAACCGCATGGCGCAATCTTGTAAAGAACAAGGTTTTTTCTTTCATCAATATTTTGGGGTTAACCATTGGCATTACTGTTTGCATGATGATATTCCTGTTCATTATGAATGAATTCAGTATGGATAATTTTCATAAAGATGGCACCCGAATTTATCGTGTAATGCGCGGTTTTAAGCGTGATGGAAAATCCCAGAGCGTAGCCTATTTGTCCGGCCCGTATGCACCGGCGCTGCTCAGCGATTTTAAAGGGCAGATTGTAAAAGCAGTGCGCATAAATCCCAATGATAATCTGGTTACCATAGGCAGCCAGTCTTTTCATGAAAAGAAAGTACTGGATGTTGATTCCGGTTTTTTCAATCTCTTTACTTTTCCGCTTATAAAAGGCGATCCTTCGCAGGTATTGAAACAACCCGGCAATGTGGTGCTTACTGAAACGACAGCCAAAAAATATTTTGGAAACATTGATGATGCAATGGGCAAGGTTATTACGATTGATAAAGCGCTTCCTTTAAAAGTTGCCGGCATTGCAAAAGATGTTCCTTCTAATTCACACCTTGATTTTGATATTGTGCTGCCGTTGGAAAATTATAAAGACAGGAGCTGGATGCAGCAGTGGATCAACAACGGTATTTATACGTATGTGTTGCTTGCGCCCAATGTAACGCAGGCACAGATTGATAAACAGTTGCCTGCATTCATGGAAAAAAATATGGGCAGCGATATGCGCAAATATGGCCTTGATTTTAGTTTATCACTTTTGCCTTTGAAGGATGTGTATTTTCAGCAAGACGTCTTTGACGGCGTTAAGCATGGCGATAAAACGGTTGTATATATCTTTCTTTCAATTGCGGTTTTAATATTATTGATTGCCTGCATCAACTTCATGAACCTTTCCACCATACGGGCAGCAGAACGTTCAAAAGAGGTTGGATTAAGAAAAGTATTGGGTGCTTTGCGCAACAATCTTATATGGCAGTTTATGGGCGAGAGTGTTTTGCTCACCGTAATATCATGCATGCTTTCTGTTGGCTTACTGGCATTGGCAATGCCCTGGTATAATCAACTGCTTGGTTATTCATTAACCGTATCATGGACTGCTTTGCCCATATATCTTTTTCTTATCGGCGTTACTATAGCTGTGGGTTTTTTAGCCGGCAGTTATCCTGCATTTTTTCTGTCTGCTTTTTCGCCGGTGCAGGCATTAAAGGGAAGGCTGAAACTTGGCAAAGGCGGCGCATCGTTCAGGCAGGTTTTGGTAGTTGTTCAGTTTACCATTTCCGTATTTCTTATTGTTGGCACCATCATCATTACCAAACAAATGAACTATGTAAAAAATAAACAGCTTGGTTATGATAAAACGCAAACAGTAATGGTGCCGGTAGATAATGAAGATATTTATAAGAACCTCGATGTTTTTAAAACCGGCTTGCAAAATGCAAGCGGCGTAGAGTCGGTATCAGCAATGTCTGGTGAGCCGGGCGGTTTTTTTGATAGCTACCCGGTTGTTGTGGAAGGCCATGAAGAACGTGTAAACACCCGCAGCGAATTTGCCGATTTTGAATTTGTAAAAACACTGGGTTTGAAAATTATTGCAGGCCGCGATTTTTCGCCGCAATTTCCAACCGATTCTACAAACGCTGTATTGATAAATGCAACTGCTGCCGCGAAATTTGGATGGACGCCGCAGCAGGCCATTGGTAAATGGGTGCTTAACCCGATACGCGATTCATTAAAACGGCAGGTAGTAGGCGTGGTAAACGATTTCAATTTTCAATCATTAAAAGATAATATTGAGGCGCTCGTTATTTCTCCTTATAAAGACAGAAGGGTTGTATTGATAAAATTAAAGCCCGGCAATATACAGGCAGGCATTGATTTGATAAGAAAACAATATAGCAAGGCCGCTTCGGCTTATCCTTTTGAATACAGCTTTTTAGACCAGCAGTTTGATACATTGTATAAAAAAGACGTGCGCCAGCAAACCATCTTAACCGTGTTTGCAATGCTGGCGATTTTAGTGGCCTGCCTTGGTTTATTCGGGCTTGCTTCTTTCACGGCCACAAAGCGTTTCAAAGAAATTGGCGTAAGAAAAGTATTGGGCTCATCTGTACAGGGCATCGTGGTATTGCTGTCGAAAGACCTGCTGAAACCTGTATTGATATCAATGCTTATTGCATTGCCGCTTGGCTATTGGGCAATGAATAAATGGCTGGAAAGTTTTGCTTACAAAACAACATTAAGCTGGTGGGTTTTTGCGGTAGCCGCATTACTAACATTTGGTATTGCATTAATAACGGTTAGTATTAAAGCCATCAAGGCAGCCGTGGCCAACCCGGTAAAGAGTTTGAGGACGGAGTAATTTATCGCCGGAGGCGATATACCGAAGCTGCGGAGCGAGGACGCCCCGCAGAGCATGGATTTGCGAATGGAATGAACCGGTCAACATAAGTGAATATATAACGTAAAGTCAGAAGCTCATGGCTCATAGCTAAACAAACCAAAAAATCAATTCTATGTTTAAAAATTATTTCAAAACCGCGCTGCGGAATTTCAGAAAGAATAAGGTTACCACCTTTATAAACGTATTGGGCCTGTCAATCGGCATCAGCGCTGCCTTAATCATTTTTATGGTGGTGGAATATGATTACAGCTTTGATAAGTATGAGCCTGACCGCGACAGGATTTACCGCCTCGTAACAGAGGGTGAACAATGGAAAAACAGTGGCGTGCCGGTGCCTTTTCATGAAGCCATTCAGCAGAAAGTTTCCGGCATTCAAACAACCGCATTGCTTTTACAGTACAACGACTGGCATATTAAAGCGGCTGTGCCGCAAGGCAATAATAAACCGCCCAAAATTTTTAAAGCGGAAGATGCAGTGGTGTTTGCCGACAGTAATTACTTCAGCATTTTTCCGCAGCAATGGATTGCCGGCAATGCAACATCTTCTCTGCAAAGCCCGTATCAGCTTGTTATAACGGAGAGCAAGGCGCAGCAGTATTTTCCCGGCCTGCCGCCGGCGCAGGTGATTGGTAAAACCGTTGTGTTCAGCGACACGATCAATACAACCATTACCGGTATTGTAAAAGACCTTAAGCAGAACAGTGATTTTAAATATAAAGCCTTTATCTCTTTATCAACCGTACCGCTCAGCAATTTAAAATCTGCATATAGCTGGGATGAATGGGGCAATACCAATTCCAATTTTCAAACCTTTGTAAAACTCTCACCCGGCACCAACCCTTTACATATAAACAAACAGCTTGCGCCTATCTTTAAAGAGCATGCAACAGCAGACGATAATAAAACCATACATCGCCTGCAGCCGTTAAGCGATATACATACCAATCCCGATTTTGATGGAAGCGTTGACCCTTCCACCATCCGCAACCTCATCCTGCTTGCCGTATTTCTTTTGCTGCTGGGCGCTATTAATTTTATCAATCTTTCTACCGCACATGCTGCCGAAAGGGCCAAAGAGATCGGCATAAGAAAAACACTTGGCAGCAAAAAAAGCCAGTTGATATTACAGTTCCTGGCAGAAACTTTTTTGCTTACAGCATTTACCGCCATTGTTTCCGTTGCCATATCGCCCTTGCTTTTAAAGGCATTTTCAGGCTTTATACCAGATGGCCTGAAATTTAATTATTTCTTATCGCAGCCTGTTGTGTATGGCTTTTTATTGCTGCTTATATTGACAGTGAGCGTTATTGCCGGTTTGTACCCGGCATTTATCCTTACAAGGTTTAAGCCCGTATCTGTTTTAAAGAACCGTGTTGTTTCAGCAGGCGGGTCAACCCGTTCTGCATGGTTAAGAAAATCGTTGATTGTATTCCAGTTTGTAATAGCGCAGGTATTTATTATTGCCATGTTTGTGGTGGATAAGCAAATTCATTTTTCGCTGGCAAAAGATATGGGCTTCAGGAAAGACGCTATCATAAATTTTTATGTGCCATTCGATTTTCAGAACCCCGGCAACAAAAAGTTTGTTTTAAAAGATGCGTTAACAAAAATTCCCGGCATACAGGAGGCAAGCATCGGCAACCAGTCGCCGGCTTTTATCGGCCAGATAAGCACACAGGTTGTTTACAAATCTAAAAATAAAGACCTGCAGCTTGATGTTGATTCAAGGAACGGCGATACCGGTTTTTTAAGCGTATATAACATTCCGCTGGTTGCCGGCAGGAATATTTCACCATCCGATTCTGCCACAGAATTTTTAATAAATGAAACGCTGGCCAGGCAGCTTGGTTTTCAGCAACCCCGGGATGCAATAGGCCATTTTTTAACCTTCCGCAACTCGCAGAAACCCATTGTGGGCGTAATGAAAGATTTTAACCTTGCATCGGTACGAAGTGTTATACACCCGATGGTTTATTATGCGGCGCCTAAGCGTGGCTACGTAATGCATATTGCATTGCAAAATAACCCGGCCACCTGGAATAAAACGATTGATAAAATACAGGCTGCGTGGAAAGCCATATACCCGGATGTGGATTTTGATTACAGTTTTTTAGATAAGAAGATAGAAGAATTTTATAAGAATGACCAACAGCTTTCCACTTTGCTTACCTGGTCTGCCGCCATAACCATTTTAATCAGTTGCCTCGGCCTGCTCGGCCTGGTAATTTTTATGACGAACAGCCGCGTAAAAGAAATAGGCGTGCGCAAAGTGCTGGGCGCATCGGTGGCGCAGATCATACAATTGTTATCGGTAGATTTTGTGAAGCTGCTGCTGATAGCTTTTGTAATAGCCATACCCATTGCGTGGTGGCAAACGCACAACTGGCTGCAGGATTTTGCCTATCACACCACGTTAAGCTGGTGGATATTCCTTTTGAGCGGGGTTATCATGATAATTATAGCGGTTGCTATTTTATGCATCCGGGCGGGTAAAGCGGCCATGGCCAACCCGGTGAAAGCGTTGCGAACGGAATAAATCGGTCAACGGTTGACGGTCAACGGTCAACAGCCTGTGCAGCCTGACATTAAAAATTCAGAAACAACAAAAAATGCTTAACAATTTTTTTAAAATCGCATTCAGGAACCTTTGGAAGAACAAAGGCTTTTCCTTCATCAATATCGCCGGGCTTGCGGTAGGCATGGCCAGTGCTATATTGATTTTATTATGGATTCAGAACGAAATGAGCTATGATAAATTCTATTCAAAATCTGACAGGATTTATACGCTCAATAACCGTGACAAATTCAACGGTGAAGTATGGGCCTGGAACACAACGCCTAAAATTTTAGCGCCAACCATTAAGCATGAATTTCCTGATGTGGAAGAGGCTGTTCGCTACAACCAGGCTACTTTCTTATTTACTGTTGGCGAAAAACATTTGAATGTTGCCGGTGGCTTTTCCGATTCAGGTTTCTTCCGCGTATTTGATTTTCCCTTTATAAAAGGCAATCCCAATACAGCATTGGATAAAATAAACAGCATTGTTATTACGGAAGACCTTTCCAAAAAATTATTCGGCAATGATGATGCTTATGGCAAGGTTATTAAAATTGACAGCAGTGATTATTTTACCGTAACCGGTGTTTTAAAAAACCTTCCAAACAATACAAGCTTCGATTTTGAATATTTGCTGCCATGGGCATACTCCAAAAAAATAGGATGGGATGATGAATACTGGGGCAATAATTCTGTAAGAAGTTATGTATTGCTGAAACCAAATGTGAATCAGGCCGCCTTTGATAACAAAATCAAAAATGTAACCATCAACCATACAAAAGGCGGCGAAGACCCAAGCACTACACAGGTATTTACACAATTGCTTAAGGACAGGTGGCTCTACTCCAAATCTGTGAACGGGCAGTATGTTGGCGGCAGGGTTGAAACCGTAAAACTGTTTTTCATTATCGCTTCATTTATACTCTTAATTGCCTGTATAAATTTTATGAATTTAAGTACGGCAAGAAGTGAGAAGCGCGCAAAAGAAGTGGGTATTCGCAAAGTGGCCGGCGCCTATAAATCATCGCTGGTAAGCCAGTTTATCGGCGAAAGCATTTTGCTTGCATTTCTTGCTTTTATACTGGCAATAATTATTGTTGAAATAAGTTTACGCGGTTTCAACAATCTTGTTGATAAGAAATTGTATATAGATTTCAGTAACCCTTTCTTCTGGTTGTTTGCTGTTGGCTTTGTTGTGTTCACCGGTGTGCTTGCCGGCAGTTATCCTGCATTTTATCTTTCTTCATTTAAGCCTGTGGGTGTTTTGAAAGGCACATTTAAAGCAAGCCACGCTTTGGTAACACCAAGAAAAATTTTAGTGGTGCTGCAGTTCACTTTTGCCATAGCGCTGATAATATGCACCATCATTGTTGGCCGGCAAATAAACTATGCACAAAGCCGGGATGCCGGTTATGTGCGTGACAAACTTGTTTATACTTTTATACAGGGCGATGTGGAACGGCATTATGATCTGATAAGAAACGATTTGCTGAGCAGTGGGGCGGCCGTTGCCGTTACAAAATCAATGAGCCCGATTACGCAGCGCTGGAGCGATGGCTGGGGCTGGAAATGGAATGGCAGCACAGAAGCAGATGATAAAACAGATTTTGTGATGATGGCCTCTGATGCCGATTTTGTAAAAACAATGGGCGTAACATTAACACAGGGCCGGGATATTGATGTGTATAAATATGCCACCGATTCCACGGCGGCATTATTAAATGAATCTGCCGTAAAAATCATGCGCTTAAAAAATCCTGTAGGCGCTGTTATTAAAGGCCAGGGAAGAGATTGGCATGTAGTAGGTGTGATGAAAGATTTTATTTACGAATCGCCTTACGAAAAAGTTAATCAGTTAATAGTTATGGGCCCTAAAGGATGGTTTAATATTGTTCACTTTAAGCTAAACCCTGCCAACACCACCGAAAAAAATTTAAAGCTGGCAGAAACAGTGTTTAAAAAATACAATCCTCAATACCCCACCTCTTTCAATTTTGCGGATGAAGGTTATGCGCTAAAGTTTAAAGAAGAAAAACGCATTGGTACATTAGCTGCATTGTTTGCCGGCTTAACCATTTTCATATCGTGCCTGGGTTTGTTTGGCCTTGCCACCTACATGGCGGAAAACCGCATAAAAGAAATCGGCGTGCGCAAAGTATTGGGCGCATCAGTTGCAAGTATTACAACATTATTATCTAAAGATTTTTTAAAGCTCGTTATTATTTCCATCGTTATTGCCACGCCAATAGCCTGGTGGGCTATGTATGAATGGCTGAGCAATTACACCTATAAGATAGGCATTGAGTGGTGGGTATTTGTTGCAGCAGGTTTATTATCTGTAGTTATTGCATTGCTCACGGTAAGTTACCAGGCCATAAAAGCGGCGATAGCCAACCCGGCGAAATCGTTGCGAACAGAGTAATTATCGCCGGTTATCGCCGGAGGCGATATACCGAAGCTGCGAGGCGAAGACGCCTCGCAGAGCATGAGAACGGGATAAATATCTATTATCCAAAATAAAAATTATGTTTAAAAACTATCTCAGAACTGCATTCAGAAGCTTTAAGCGAAACAGGGTATATACATTCATTAATGTTGCCGGTCTTGGGCTGGGCATAGCAGCATTTATCCTTATAAGCGGGTATGTTCATTTTGAAAAAAGTTTTGATACAGGTCAGAAAGACGGCGACAGGATATATCGCGTGGAAAGCCGTTTTTATAAAGGGAAGGAGCTTACTGATGACTGGGCCACGAGTACCAATGGCTACGTAAGCGCCATGAAAAAAAACTTTCCCGAAGTGGAATTATTTGCCCGTATCAGCTATCATGATGCGGAGCGTGTAATACAAAACGGTAATATAAAATTCAGGGAAAAAAATGTATGCTTTGCTGATTCTAACTTCTTCTCATTTTTTTCTTACCCCCTATTGCGTGGCAATGCACAAACTATACTGAAAGACGTCAATACAATTGCAGTATCAGAATCTGCTGCAAAAAAATATTTTGGCAGCACAGATGTAATAGGAAAGTTTCTTGAGGTTTCCACACTGTCATCACATTATCATTGCATGGTATCAGGCGTGTTTAAAGACATTCCAGCCAATTCAACATTACAGTTCAATTTTCTTATATCATGGGCAACCATGCCGGAATTGGCAAGGGATTTTTGGTACCAGCACGATAGTTATTCTTTTATAAAATTACGGCCACAGGCTAGTGCCGCTGCTGTTGAAGCCAGGTTTCCCGCAATGGCAGAAACATACAAAACTGGCGATGCGCTTAAAGAATTAAGATGGGCAATACAGCTCGTTCCTCTACAGGATATTCATTTAAACCCGGTTAAACAATATGAAGCAGAAGTAAAAGGCAGCCGCAGGGGTGTACAATACATGTATATCATTGGTATTGTAATACTGATTATTGCCTGCGTTAATTATGTTAACCTTACAACAGCAAGGGCACTGGAAAGGGCGAAAGAAGTTGGTGTGCGCAAAGTAAGTGGCGCCGCCAAGCCGCAGCTTGTTATGCAATTTTTTGTTGAATCACTGCTGGTTAACTGTTTTGCATTAGTACTTGCAGTTATATTATCAATAGCTGCCGCTTATTATGTATTGCCTTTACTGGGACAACAGCATAGCTTTCAAATGCTTTTCAGCGTTGAACTATGGATAAATATTTTGCTGGTATTTTTAATAAGCACATTACTTTCTGCCGTTTATCCTGCATTCGTTTTAACCAATATAGAGCCTATTGGCGTACTAAAAGGAAGATTTACATTTTCTCCGGGCAGCAACAGGCTGCGTAAGGTGCTGGTAACTTTTCAGTTTGCCGCTTCTTTAATGTTAATAGCAGGCACAATAGCTGTTTATCGTCAGCTTAGCTTTATGAACAATCAACAGCAGGGTATTAATATAACTCAAACGCTGGTAATAAAAGCGCCGGTAAGTACTACAGACTATCAGCAAAAAATACAGTTATTTAAGAACAAATTGCTGGGGCAGTCCGGTGTGCAGGCTGTAACTATTTCAGGGGCGGTTCCGGGTAAGAAGGTGGGTGAGTTTCTGGCCAACAGGCGCTTTGGTGCTTCTGCTGCCGATGAACGTTTATATGAAATGCTGAAGGTTGATTTCGATTTTATTAAGGCATATCAGTTAAAGATGGTTGCAGGAAGGGGTTTTGACCGTGGCAGGACAAGTGATTCAACAGCAATTGTTTTAAACGAATCTGCAGTAAAGCAGTTTGGGTTTGCTTCACCGCAAAAAGCGATTGGTGAAAAAATATGGCTGGAAGCCAATCATGGTAAACCAAATGAAATAATTGGCGTTGTAAAAGATTACCACCAGCAATCGTTGCAGCAGGCATATACACCCATTATTCTATTTATGGACCCTGGTTATGGTTGGATACCATCTGAATTCTTTTCTGTAAGGTTAAAGAGTAATGATGTACACCAGCAGGTAGCAGGAATTGAGCAAACATGGTCGTCTTTATTTCCCGAATCGTCTTTTGATTATTTTTTCCTTGACGATTTTTATAATAGCCAATACAAACAGGAAGCAAAGTTTGGCAAAACATTTATGTCTTTTTCCATCATTGCTGTTTTTATCGCCTGTCTTGGTTTGTCTGGGTTAACGGCTTATACCGTTTCCCGCAGAAAAAAAGAAATAGGTGTTCGTAAAGTCCTGGGCGCTTCTGTCTTCAGTATCACAAGGTTGCTTTCTGCTGATTTGCTGGTGCTGATTATAACAGGATGCGCCATTGCATTACCATTAACTATATGGCTTGTGTCGGAATGGCTTAATGGCTATGCGTTCAGGGCATCACTAACATGGTGGCAGTTTGTTGTTCCTGTTTTGTTATTGGCAGGACTGGCATTATTATGTATCAGCTATCTGGTGTTTAAAGCTGCCATGGCCAACCCGGTAAAGAGCCTGAGAACGGAATGAACGGTAAGCAGTTAACAGTCAACAGTCGTTCAGTTAAAGTTCAAAAGTTCACGGGTTCACAGGTTCACGAGTTATTGCTTCTTTAATGAAACCGAGCATGATAATTTTTCTCACACAGGGGAATGTGCATAGCGAGGTTCCATGAGACAACTGAAAAAACAAATATGCACGAATGAAACAATAG
>NZ_JASGEX010000182.1:0-30110 GCF_047606085.1 Parafilimonas sp. | reverse complement strand
TTCATTTTGCCCATGCGATAATTTGCGACCATCTATCTTTTGGCCTATAAGTACTTCTAAATTTTGCATACGCAAAAGTAGGAAAATAAAGCGAGAAATGTCGCCTATCCTGTGAAATAGTTGGTAATAATAAACATTTGTTATTTGTGTTTGGGATTAAACTGGTTATTGTTTACAAATTACTTTTGCAGCCAAGATGGGTATTAAAAAGAAATTATTTTCAGCAGCATTATTTTTTTCCTGTTGCATTATTATCATTTCTCTTTGCAGTTGGGGATTTTATGCGCATCAAACTGCTACACAGCTTGCTGTGTATAAAATGCCTGCATGCGTACGCCGGTTTTTCTTTTCCAACATGGATACGGTGGCGCTTACGTCCATCCGTCCCGACCAACGGCGCTCCAGCGACAGGAATGAAGGCCCGAAGCATTTTATTGATATTGAAAATTATGGTAACGGCGCTATGCTGAATATGCCGCGGGACGTGCAACCTGCCGTTGAAAAATATACCTGGGATACCTTAAAAAAATATGGCTATGTGCCTTACCAGGTTTTAATTGAATACGATTCGCTGGTAAATGCTTTAAAAAGAAAAAATGCTGACAGTATTGTTTTTTATGCAGTTGACCTGGCGCATTATATTGAAGACGCCTGTGTGCCACTGCACACAACCAATAATTATGATGGACAGCTTACCGGCCAGAAAGGGATACATGCTTTATGGGAGTCAGCCATTCCCGAGCTTGCGTTGAGCCATTATAATTTATATTCAAAACATAAGGCAGCATATATAAAAGATAAAGGCGAAACCATCTGGACGGCTGTGAGAAGAGCGCATGCTTTATTGCCCGAAATATTTGAGAAAGAAAAAGAAGTGGCCAAAAATTTTCCTGACAATTCCAAATATGAGGAACGTATGTATTACGGCAGGAAAACTAAAGTTTATACCGATGCCTTTGCCAAACAATATGCTGCTGCCTTAACTACCACCATAAACGACCAGTTGAATTATTCTGCTGATCTTGTTGCCGATTTCTGGTATTCTGCCTGGGTGGATGCCGGCAAGCCAAACCTGAAACACCTTTATAAATTTAACCGCACCGAAAGAAAAGGTTTGCGCAAAGAATTGAGGGATTATAGAAAAAACGATTTGCCGGAGGATAGTTTGCTGAGAGCGAAAAAGGAGCAGTAAATTTATTTGCTAACTTTGATTATTACAATTCAAGTATATGATTGCAATTCCCGGCACATATCAAAATGGAAACATCACCCTCGACAAAGAATTTAATTCAACACCTCTTCTTTGCTGAAACTTTATCACCGGGAAACAGGAACATCTGAAATTGAAAACCTCTTTTCAGGCTTTGAAATCGAAATTATTTTTATTTCTGAAATAACCCGCGTAGAATTTTATTCTGCTGTTTGGAAGAAAGTAAGAAGTCTGGAAATCTCAGAAACAGCTGCTGTTAATACCTTAAGATTGTATGAATCAGACTTTGAAAAGTATGTTTTTGTTATAACAAGCCCTTCTATTATTGAGCAAGCGAAAAACTTTGTAAATAAATGAAAACAAGGTTTACGTACTTTAAGACAGCATTCTGTTATCAACTGCCGTATCGCTGATGAATCACGCAGATTTGTTTAAAACCAATGATAGATTACTTCAAACTTTTTTTGAAGCCGAAAGACTACCGGTTGGCCCTGCTTCAAAATAAATTTCATTCGTACAAGTTTGTTTTTTTAATGGCCTCATGAAACGCCCCGATGTACATTCCCCTGTGTGTTGAATACATTTTACATGGGCGTTTCATTTTCCTTTTTGTGGCGGCTTGTTATTTTGATCCCGGTTATTCCCTTGCTGCTGCGGCCGTGGTTTACCTGGTTTTTGCTGCGGATGCGGCGGCCTTTGCTGCTGAACCTTTTGCTGTGGCAGCATATCCTGCTTCTGTCCCTTTTGATATGGCGGGTATTTCACCTGCTCATGCTTCCGCTGCTGTCTTTGTTTTTCCTTATTGCGTTGCGTGGTCTTCTCAAGATTGCTTAGGGTTAAATGCCCCACCACATCTACAAAGCTGTGCTCTGTTTCTTTGGCCGCAGCCAGCTCCACGGGCTGCAGGTCATCCACTTTTATGCCCCTGGCGTTCAGTTGCTTAATTTCCTTTACGCGGCGTATAGTTAAAGGGTAATGCTTTGCGCCACCCTGTAAAATGTACCACATCAGGTTTTTAAAAATGTCTTTTTTAATTAATATGGCTGTGCCCTTTACCGTTTCCAGCGTATCGGCATTGTCGGGAAAATATTGCAAGGCATCAAGATAGGTATCCAGCTCATAGTTCAGGCAGCATTTAAGCCGGCCGCACTGGCCGCTTAGTTTGGTTTGGTTAATGGAAAGGTTCTGGTAACGGGCTGCGGTGGTGGTAACGCTTTTAAAATCGGTAAGCCAGGTAGAACAGCAAAGCTCCCTGCCGCAACTGCCAATGCCACCCACTTTGGCAGCGCCCTGCCGAATGCCTACCTGCCGCATTTCAATCTTCAGTTTAAATTCGCCGGCATATTGCTTTATCAGCTCACGAAAATCAACCCGGTCATCGGCAGTATAAAAAAATGTAGCTTTTTTACCATCGGCCTGAATCTCCACCTCGATCAGCTTCATATCCAGGTTCAGGTTTTTGGCAATGATGCGGCTTTTCATCAGCGCCTCTTTTTCGCGGGCCTTGTTTTTTTCAAACAATTCCAGGTCGCGTTCACTGCTGGGGCGCAGCAATTTTTTCATATCAATCCCAAACTCGCTGATGTTTTTCTTTTTCAGCTGCAGCCGTACCAGTTCGCCGGTCAGGCTCACTTCGCCCACGTCAAAACCGTTCACGCCCTCTACCGTAACCATGTCGCCCTTTTCAAAATATTGCAGGCTGGCATTCCGGTAATAATCTTTGCGGCTGCCCTGGTTAAAGCTCACTTCCACAATTTTGCAGGCGCTGTCTGCATCGCTTATCGGCAGGTTCCAGAGCCAGTCGTGCACATTCATACGGTTGCAACTGCCGGTACTGCAACCGCCATTGCTTTTGCATCCATTCGGTTTACCGGTGCCACAATTGCCACATCCCATGTATAGGTTCAGTTAAACAAGTCAGATAATAAATTATTCGGATGAATTTTTTAGGTGGCCGGCCATGGAATGCTACCAGGCACGGTTGCGTCGCATCACTTCAACTGCATGAATGCTGTTGAAATGCAGTGTTTATATCTAAGAAACGTTTCAAAATTGTATAACGTTTATATTGGTAAACCCTTTTGCATTTAAACCCGTTGCCGGTATATATTCTCCGGCCGCAGTGTGCGACGTAACCGTGATGACCCGTTTTCCTCTGCCGGTACCACAAGCCCCATCCTTTTTATGCATAGCAAATATTAAAAATATTTGCTATGCTAAGGCGTTAAAATTAAGGCATTGTTTCGTATAAGATGATATAATTTAATGGTTAGTGCGTGAAAAAGCATTTTGGCGTTGGCGTTGCGCTCTATGTAATATATGGCTTTATTCAATTCTTCTATTATGGCCTGCTGGTGATTTACCGGGGCAAATTTGTTGAGGCGTTCTGCGAAATCCTTTTCGCTGTCAGCAATGGAAACCGGAGGATTATCGCCGGCAAAACATAGCCGTATGCTTTGCTGCAGCAGGTGCATGAAATACAGCAAAAACTGTTTTTGTTTTTCGCGGCCCAGCTTGCTGATTTCTTCTATCCATTTCACCTGTGCGGCAGGCCCGTTTTTTAATATGGCGTTCAGCCATTCGCGCAGCAGGCTCTGCCAGTCTTCAGATGCATTTTGCAGCAACTGCAGGGCTTCGCGGTAATTACCCTGCGATATGGCAGCGGTTTGTTGCGCCGCAACCATTTCAATATTACCGCGTTTCACCAGTGCCCCGGCAATATCGCTGGTATCAGGCGCATTGATTTTTACCAACTGGCAGCGGCTGAGGATGGTGGGCAGAATGAGGTCTTCATTTTCGGCAACCAATATAAATAAGGTATTAGCAGGCGGCTCTTCTATTAATTTTAAAAGCTTGTTGCCTTCTTTGCCCAGGTATTCCGGCATCCACATTATCAGCACTTTATGCCCGCTTTCAAAGCTTTTCAGGCTCAGTTTCCGGATGATGTCGTTACATTCCTCCGCTGTAATATTGCCCTGTTTATTTTCTGCGCCAATGAACTGCAGCCAGTCATATACATTGCCGTAGGGCATCTGGCCGATAAATTCCCGCCATTCTTCCGCATAATCGGTGCTGACGGGTTTATCGCCTGATTTTTTGGGAATTACCGGGTAAGAAAAATGAATATCGGGATGAATGTAATTACGGGCTTTTGAAAAACCCGGCTGCTTTTGCATGAAAGCGTCGGCTGCTTCCGGCGTTTTTGGGAAAGCGGGCTTAACATTTTCTGCCTCTCCAAACAGAGAAACCTCCTCCCGGCCTCCTCCGGTGGTGGAGTTTGGCAGGAGGCTGATATATGCAGCAAAAGCCAAGGCCAATGGCAAAGCGCCGCTGCCTTCTTTGCCAAGAAAAAGCAGGGCGTGGCTCAGGCGGTTTTGTTCCACCATTTCCAGTAAATGCCGCTTGGTGGGCTGCTGGCCGATAATGTCTGCAAAAAGCATAAAGCGAAGATAAGGGTGCGGGTGAAAAATATTGGGAAGCATATTTTTTTGCCAGGCAACCTTTCTTTTCTGTTTAGCTATTCTTCAATAATTTATTTTACCCTGCTTTAAAACGGGGCCACATGAATAAAACCGCCGCTTCTCTGCTAATGCCGGCTTTGCTTGTAATAAATGTTCAATTAAAAGCCCAGGCTGAAACGCCACCATCAACAAATGCACAAATAAATACCTTGTTTGCTAAAAAAGAATGGCCTGGCGGCGCACCCTTGAAATGTTCGTAGAACGCGAAAGTGCTATATATACCTGAAAGATTTTTCGCTGTCGAATTATACTGTAACGATCGCCTGATTTATCCTTATACCACTTAATATAACCTGCACATTGCCGGATTTCGGCAATGTGTTTTTTTTATCCTCCTGCCGGTATGCATTCGGTTTTTATAAACCGGCAACCAGCATAAACATTCAATAATCATTGCACAGGAACGCAGGGCAATATCACCTGTTCTTTCCTTCCAGCTTATCACAATACTCAACAGTGCCAACCCGGAATTTAACAGGAAACCCAATTGCTTTTTGAACCTGTAATTCTTTACTGCAGAAAAAAGGTAACTGCTTTGCATAAAAATTACCTGGCAATTGCACCGGTGCAATTGCTTGCTTCATTGAAAAGATAAAATGCCGGATGGAATCGGCTGAACTAATTCTTTGCTTTAACGGGCCATTCACATCCTGTGCATGCAATGCAGAGGATGCGAGCAGCAATTTAACAGTAAATGCAAGTGATGTTTTATTTTTCGAAAGCATATTTGCGCTAAA
The DNA here is from genome assembly GCF_047606085.1 of Parafilimonas sp. Classification (GTDB taxonomy): domain Bacteria; phylum Bacteroidota; class Bacteroidia; order Chitinophagales; family Chitinophagaceae; genus Parafilimonas. The sequence continues at coordinate 24,642 of NZ_JASGEX010000182.1, read as the reverse complement.
TTAAGTATTGTAATTACTTTGCAGTGCTAAATTCAGATTTAAACTTTACCCGGAAAAGCATGGCATTAAGTCAATCATTACAGCAAAAATTATTGCAAAGGTTATCGCCGCAGCAAATTCAACTGATGAAATTGTTGCAGATACCAACAGCTAACCTTGATGAGAGAATTAAAGAAGAGCTTGAAGAAAATCCCGCATTGGAAGTAGGCGAAGAAGGCCGTGAAGATGATTTTGAAGAACACGAGCATAATAGTGAAGACTTTGAACAGGCTGGCGATGAGGAATATGATGGCAGCGAAGATGAATATGACAATATTGATATTTCAGAATACGTGAGCGATGGTGATGATGAAATTGCCGACTATAAATTGCGTGACGATAACTATGGTGATAATGAAGAACAAAAAACGGTTCCGTTAAGGGTTGAAACCACATTGCACGATATACTGGTGGACCAGTTAGGCATGCTATCGCTTGATGAAAGAAAATTAAAAATTGCAGAGCAGATCGTAGGCAGTGTGGACGACGATGGCTATTTGCGCCGCGAACTTTCTTCCATTGTAGATGACCTTGCCTTCAGGCAAAATATAGATTCTAACGAAACTGAGGTAGAAGATCTCATAAAGCTCATACAGCAATTCGATCCGCCGGGCGTATGCGCAAGAAACCTGCAGGAATGCCTGATGCTGCAATTGCTGCGCCAGCAGGCAGAAGGCCGCGATGTTGCCCTGTCTATAGAAGTTGTTGAAAAATATTTTGATGAATTTACCAAAAAACATTACGAAAAAATACAGCGCGGGCTTAATATTTCAGATGAGGAATTGAAAGAGGTTATCAACCTTATTTTAAAATTAAATCCGAGGCCGGGCGGCAATGTGGGGGAAATAAATAAGGCGGAAAGTTATATCATACCCGATTTCTTTATTATTAATAATGCAGGCAAATTAGAGCTTACCCTTAATTCAAAAAATGCACCTGACCTGCGCATCAGCGAGGGCTATCGCGATATGCTGAAAGAGTATGACCGCGGCAGCAAAAAAGACAAGCGGCAAAAGGAAGCCGTAATGTTCATTAAGCAAAAAATTGATTCGGCTAAATGGTTTATTGATATGATAAAGCAAAGGCAAAACACTTTGCTCAGCACTATGGACGCCATTATGCATTACCAAAAAGACTTTTTTCTTACCGGCGATGAAACCACCCTTAAGCCAATGATCTTAAAAGACATTGCAGAAATTACCGGGCTGGATATATCTACCGTAAGCCGCGTTGCAAACAGCAAATTTGTACAAACAGAATTTGGCACTTACAGGCTTAAATTTTTCTTCAGCGAATCTTTAAGCACCGATAGCGGCGAAGAGGTAAGCACCCGGGAAGTGAAAAAAATACTGAGCGACCTGGTGGAAGCCGAAAGCAAAAAGAAGCCGCTTAGCGATGAACGTTTAACAGAGCTGCTGCAGGAGAAAGGTTATAATATTGCAAGGCGCACCGTTGCCAAATACCGTGAGCAGCTTAACATTCCGGTGGCACGCTTGCGCAAGGAATTATAGAATAAACAGCGTTAAACTTTAATTGCATATATGGTGGGGCAAAGCCTGGATTATAAAGGAGAAATGTATCAATCAGCGGCATTAAAAATCCCTGCAAAAATTATCTCCTACCTTTTGCATCCCTTGTTTATACCAAGCTATATTTTCTTCTGGTTAACGCAGCGGTTTCCCGTTCAGTTTAATGACATAACGGCTGCGGGCCTAACCTTAAAAACCATCAGTGTTTTTTTGAATGCAAGTTTCTTTCCTGCATTTGCCGTATTCCTTTTATGGCGGCTTAAATTTATTGAAAGCATATTCCTTCGCACACAAAAAGACCGCATTGTTCCTTATATCATCACCATGATATTTTACTGGTGGCTCTGGTATTTAAGCAGGAATTTCACCGACCAGCCGGATGTATTAAAGTTCTTTTATTTCGGCATCTTTCTTAATACGGTTTTTGGCCTCGTTATTAATAACTTCATTAAAATAAGCATGCACGCAATGGGTGCAGGCACCCTGTTGGCATTTATCATTCTAACCTGTGCCCGGTATCAGATTTTTTTAGGTACAGATATTATAATTGCTACATTTTTAGGTGGCCTCATTTGTACAGCCCGCCTTCTGCTTAACCAGCATTCTTCCGCAGAAATTTATGCGGGATTAATTGTAGGGGCACTATGCCAGTTGTTAGGTTTGTGGATTGTATTGTGAAAGCTGCACGCTGTTAGCCTCAGGCTGCAAGCATAAACAATGTTACTTGCAGCTAACAGCTTGAGGCTTGTAACTTTCTTACAAATGCCCATGCCTGTACAAATCGAAAAGCACGGCAATAAGGTTAAACGTAAAATGAAACACAACGCCATACCATATTGTTCCAAAACGCTGGCGCATGATGCCTGTGAAAATGCCAAAGGGCACCAGCCAGAACAATGAAATAAAACTAAGGTGCATCATGCCAAATGCAAAACCTGTTACGGTTATAACCAACCTTTCGTTCAAAAAAGCATTGAGATAATTGTACAATATGCCGCGAAAGGCAAGCTCTTCAATTATAGCCGGGTTAAGTGCTATGGAATAGATCATAATAGCCACCGGCATGCTGTAAATACGGTAAAGATGATAGTACGTAATATCTGTTCTGAAAAATGAATAATTCATTTTGGCAACAACGGTATTGATTACTACGGACGCGATTATGGCAAGAGAGATGCAGCCGCCTAACCGAGCTATATTAAAATTATTGAATGTAAGCAGCGGTTTAATTTGCTCATAATTTCTATATACGTGAAACAAAGTAAATGCGGCGAGAAATATTTCAACCCAAAATAAACGGCCATAAATATTAAACCAGTCTGTAAACTGCACCTGCAGGCAAACAAATAAATACACAATAAAGAAAATAAAGGCCGACCTTAAATTGCGGTTATTAAAAATTGTGATGCGTGTATTTTCTGCATGAAGACAGGCGCCGCAGGCAGGGCAAAAACGGTGATGTTTCTTTACATTGCCGTTGCAGGCTTCGCAATAATATGCATCCTTGGTTCCGGCTGTTATCATTTTTTTTACAAATCTTCTTTAAATGAATTAATGCGATATGCGCCTTGCAAGCCCCTTAATATTACCATCAGCAAAGCCAGGCAAATTAAAATGCCGCTAATGCCGCGCAGTGTTGTAACAGCAATGGCAATGTTTCTGAAAATATTAATGAACGAAAAAGCAGTAAGTATGATAAAAGCGGTGAGCAATGCAGGAAAAGGGTTTTTACGGCTCCAGAAAGCCAGTGAAAAAAATAATCCTGAAAGCAATAACGCCATTGTCATTACAATGTATTTGCCGGCGCTTTCTGCAAAAATGAAAAAAAATCCCAGCGATAAAAACGATGCCATTACATACAAAACAACCCTTGCTGCCAGCACTGCATTTTTTTCTTTAAGCAGATATATCTTCTGTTGCCGAATATGCCGGTTATGTGTGCGGCCCGCATATTTGTTTTGCAAAGATTGCCCGCAACAGGTGCAGTATAAAAACCCGGTTTCGTTTACATAATTGCAGTGGCTGCAAATTAAGGCGGAAGGCTTTGCACATGCCGGCTGAGGCTTCAGAGCATTGATCTTTTCAAGGTATAATATGTTCTTTGCAGTAAGCATGCTTTTAGATAACGAATCTAAATCAAAAAAAATGTCTGTGCCGTTAGGGATGGTTTTATATGACTATAACATTTCGTTTTTAAAAAAAAGTGAAAGCCTTTGCCAATATGTAAACTGTATTGAACTTTGTGCTCTAATAAAGAAAATTTATGCGTGCTGCTAAGCTGCCTTATTTTGAAAGAGTGCTGCTATTCGCGTTCTTCTTTTCTTTCGGCATATTATTTTATCGCTGTCTTTTTACATTAAGCCTGAATTATACTTTTTTCCTCTGGAATTTATTAATAGCTTTTGTGCCATACATAATAAGCAAGCGGCTTTCAACATGTAAAACCTTAAATGCAAAAGCGCTTTTTCTGCTTACTTTATGGCTGTTGTTTTTTCCTGGCTGTATTTATCTTTTTACCGATATGCTGCAAATGCATGAAACCAATTTCCCGATAATATATGATGTATGCATGTTTTTGTCGTTTGCTGCTACAGGCATGCTGCCGGGCTTAATGTCATTAAAAAAAGTGGAAACATTTTTAAGCCATCATATTTCAGGCCTTTTTGTTAAGCTGTCTATACTGTTATCCATTTTTTTAAGCAGCTATAATATTGTTTTGGTTAGGTTCCTGCACTTAAAAAGCTGGAACATAGTGGCCGATTGTAAGAGAATGCTTCATGCATCCGAAAAAGACATTCTGTTCCCGGAAAGTAATATGCATACCTGGATAAGCATATTTATACTTGTGCTTTTAATAGACCTTGTTTATGCAGGCTTCAAACAATTGAACCGCTTTGAAAGGGTTAGAATAATATAAACCGGGCTTTGTATCTTTGCCGCTGAAACGGCAGAATATGAAGAAGCTGGCTTTTGTTTTATTGATCGTATTATTTTTCCTTTTACAGACAACCGCGGTTAAAGCCCAATGTTCTATTTGTACAAAAACGGCTTCCCAGCTCGGGGAAAAACAGGGCAGCGGCTTAAATGCCGGCATTATTTATTTAATGCTTACACCGCTTGCAATCGGCAGTTTTATCGGTTATCGCTGGTGGAGAAGCGAGCAGTCGCTTAAAAGCGCTAATACGGAGAAATAGTAATCAAAAATTTTCTATAAGCCGGTATGCTGCAATCGCTTTTTGCAAACCGTTTTCCAAATTTACCTGTAGCTTTTGCATTAATATCCTTTATCTTTTTGTTCTATTAAAAATAAGCCAGTTACTTTCTAAGTAGGGTTCAATGTTTATTTTTGCCTTTGTGCTATGACGAATTTTATTCCGATATTTCCTCTTGAGATTGTAGTTTACCCGGGCGAACAACTTAACCTGCATATTTTTGAAGACAGGTATAAGCAATTGGTAGCTGAATGTTTTAAGGAGAAAAAAATGTTTGGCATTCCGCCTGTTTTAAAAAATAAGATTGCCGAAACAGGTACCCTGGTGCGCATAACGGAAGTTGTAAAGCAATATGCTGATGGAAAAATGGATATTAAAACTGAAGGCATAAGCCTGTTCCGGGTGCTGGAAGTAATTAATTCTATACCCGCCAAATTATATAGCGGGGCTATTGTAAAACATTTGCAGCATGATGAGGATGGTGTAAGCCGGCATGTGCAAAAAATAGTGGGTGCCATGCGGGAACTGCACCGGCTGCTGGGCGTACAAAAAAATTTCAATAAGCCTGATGACACATTGAAGAGCTATGATATTGCCCACCATTCGGCGCTTTCATTGGAGGAGGAGTATGAGCTTTTGTGCTTGCTGCGCGAAGACCAGCGGATGGAATATTTGCGCCGCCATCTGCAAAAAACCATCCCTGTGGTGGCTGGCATAGAAAACCTTAAAAAGAAAATTCAGCTAAACGGGCATTTTAAAGAACTAAAAGGCTTTGATTTTAATTTCGGCAAATAGCAATTATGAAAACTACGCTCTGCTTCGATTTTGGTAATACGCGCCTTAAATGTGCCGTGTTCAATAATAAGGAAATATCGAAAGTAATAACACTTGAAGATGACAGCATTGCTGCAATAGAAAAAATTATTGCCGAAGAAAAGCCCGGAAGATCAATATTGTCATCTGTAATCAATCATAATCCCGAAATAGAAACCCTGCTTGATGCAAAAACAAAATTTCACAAGCTTAGCGAAAAATCAAAACTGCCTTTTACCATACCGGTGGGCAAACCGGAAACGGTGGGCGCTGACAGGCTGGCGCTGGTAGCGGCAGCGGTTTATTTTTATCCTAAACAACATAATCTTATTATTGGTTTAGGCTCCTGCATTACCTACAATTTTGTAAATAAGTTTCATGAATTTTTAGGGGGTGCTATTTCTCCAGGGCTTAATATGCGTTTTAGAGCCATGAACCAGTTTACCGCCAGGCTGCCTTTGGAAACTGCCAGCTCCAACTTTCCGCTTATTGGCTACGATACCGCCACTAACCTGCAAAGCGGCGTTATTTTAGGAATGGCAAAGGAGATGGATGGCTGTATTGACGAGTATAATCTTAGATATAGCAACTTTAACGTGCATTTAACCGGAGGAGATATGGGCTTTTTTGTACCTCTTATCAAAAACAAGATATTTGCAGACTCTCATTTAATGTTTAATGGTTTGTATGCACTTAGTGAAACCAATGGCTAAATATTGTTTTCCTTGTTTTTTTCTTGTTGCTATGCAGTATTTATTTAGCCGGAAACTCTCCATTTTCCAGATATGGAACTGGAGAGTTTTATTTACAAGGTGAAGCATGATTTATAAATTACCTTATATAAAATTCATCAAAGCAGCCTGTATAGCCGGCTGTTTTTTTTTGTATGCCTGCCACAACGATTACCAGCAGGTGCAAAACCTGGCCACAAAAAAAATTCCAACTGATACGGCAACAAATGTTCTAAGCTATTTTAGCCAGAACGGGCTTACAAAAGCAAAACTTACTTCGCCTTTAATGACGATGCTACAGGCCGATACGCCTAAAACCGAATTTCCCAAAACTCTTCATGTGGACTTTTACGACAGTGTAAAGCTGCAAAGCAAACTGTTTGCAAAATATGGTTTGTACTATTCCAATAAACATTTGGTATTTTTAAGGGACAGCGTGATCGTATTTAATATGGAGGGCGATACGCTGCGCAGCGAAGAATTATGGTGGGATCAGGAAAGAGAACTTATTTATACCAATAAAGATGTGCACATTCGCAAGCCCGATGAAAAAATTGACGGAACAGGGCTTACTGCCAACCAGAATTTCTCAAGCTGGACCATTACAAATGCCAAAGGCCCCATCAGCGTGCCTGACAGCACTTTACCATCGAACTAACTTATAAGGCAATGCCACACTGAAGATGAAAAATGCTATAATTCGCTTAACACATTTAAACATTTTAATGCTTAATGCTATGCATCCCGTTAGTAAAGGAGCGTGTACGCGATGGGTGTATTTCAATTTCCGCAGGTGGGTGTCTCACCATAGCCGTCAACTTAAGCCCAAAGGGCTTGAATTTGAATAGCCGTGAGCGAAACTCACGGTAAAAATGTTGATGTTTTTGTTGAACCCGCGCAGCGGATTCAATATCAAAACCGTTTCATTTGCCCACCAGTTGCACCGATGGCTATTTAAATTAAACCCCATTCGGGGTCTTTTATTAATCGTGTTTCTCCTAAGTTGACGGCTATGGTGTCTCACCGACCGGAGTGCCGCGCATGAAGCGAAAATCTAAAATGCACCCTATGCGATTTATTTAAAAATGTAAACAAATGCTTTATACATTTGAAAAAATGATTGCATGAAATTCTTTCTAACCTTATTTGCTGCTTCTGGTTTGTTGTTTTGCAGCGGCCAGCAAAATTCAGTGCTTAATAAAAAAGCGCTGGTTTATACCACCGCCCGGAATACAGATTATCGCATAAGCCTTACCGACAGCCTGCACTTCACACATATAGGCCAGCCTTTTGAAACACAGGTTTGCATATTTGTGGATACACGCACCAAATTTCAAAAACTCATTGGCATTGGCGGCGCCTTAACCGATGCTTCGGCCGAAACTTTTTATAAAATACCGCAGGCAAGCCGGCAGGAATTATTGAAAGCCTATTATGATACGATAGAAGGCATTGGCTACAATTTTGGCAGAACGACCATAAACAGCAGCGACTTTAGCAGCGATACCTACAATTATGTTGAAGACAACGATAAGGATCTGAAAACATTCAATGTAGCGCACGATGAAAAATATAAAATCCCTTTTATAAAAGAAGTGCAGCAAGCGGCCAATGGCAATTTTAAATTATTCGTTTCGCCCTGGAGCCCGCCGGCATGGATGAAAGACAATAACGACATGCTGCATGGCGGCAAGCTGAAAAATGATTTTAAGCAAAGCTGGGCTAATTATTACGTGAAGTTTATAAAAACCTATGAATCAAAAAATATCCCGGTTTGGGGCTTATCTGTTCAGAATGAGCCGATGGCAAAACAAACCTGGGAATCCTGCATTTATACGGCCGAAGAGGAGCGTGATTTCATAAAAAACTATCTCGGCCCCATGCTTGCCAAAAATGGCCTGGGCAATAAAAACCTTATTTGCTGGGACCATAACCGCGACCTTATTTACCAGCGCGCCGGCACTATTTTAAATGACCGCGATGCTGCGAAATATGTTTGGGGCATTGGCTTTCACTGGTACGAAACCTGGACCGGCAGCGCCATGCAGTTTCAGAATGTAAGGCTTACAGGCGAAGCTTTCCCTTCAAAATATTTAATTTTTACTGAAGGCTGCGTGGAAAATTCGACCTTTCCAAAATATACAACTGGGCCCTGGGTGAACGCTACGGCACATCTATGCTCAACGATTTTAATTGCGGCACTGTGGCCTGGACCGACTGGAATATTTTGCTGGATGAGACTGGAGGTCCCAATCATGCGGGTAATTTTTGCTTTGCACCTATTCACGCCGATACAAAAACCGGTAAGCTTATGTACACCAACAGCTATTATTATATCGGGCAGTTCTCTAAATTCATTCGCCCCGGCGCACAGCGTGTGGGTGCTGCCAGCAACCGGGATAAACTGCAAACCACGGCCTTCATTAATCCCGATGGTAAACTTGCTGTTGTGGTGCTGAATACTTCAGACAGTGAGATGAAGTATGATTTATGGATTGATGGCGAAGCTGCGGAAACAACCAGCCTGCCGCATTCCATCAGCACCTTAATTGTTCAATAATCTTTCGATCTTTCTGCTAATTAAATCCTGGAGATATATTTCTTAAAACAAAAGACCACAGTGATTTTCTGTGATCTTTTTAAAAAACAGGAAAGCCTGCAAACTTATATAAACAAATAAACTTTTATTGCCGTTGTTGCTGTGAAAAGTGGAGATGCCAGGAAAAACTTAGTTGCCTGCGGTAGCCTGGTTTGCTGTAAGCGGCTCAATCTTTACTTTGGCAATGCCGCGGTTAACAATCTTTAACTGTTTTGCGCCTGTTAAGGTAAGATCAAGCACCCTTCCTTTTTCATTCATCCTGGGGTGCATCCTGTCGTTAATGCGAACGATAATGGACTTGCCGGTCAGGATATTTGTTACTTTAACCCAGGTATTCAATGCAAACATATTGCTGGCAGCAGTAAGATCGCTATGATGAAAAACTTCGCCGGTTGCCGTTAAATTACCTTCAAACTGGTTTGCGTAATAAGTAGCCAAGCCAGTTATGAAATTTTTAGAGCTGCTCTTAGATGATGATGCATTGCCAGATTTCTTTGAAAAAGAAAAAATGGGCGGCCAGTCAGCAACGTTAGCACGGCTATTTACATTGGAAAACAAAGCTGAACAAAGTAAAAGAACCGTAATCACACAAAATTTCTTCATGGTAGATGATTTGTAAAGCACTAAGACTTTAAATGAATAAAATAAGTAAGTCCTTTCTCAGTAATACGCTTAATCTTCTTCTTTAAAAATCTTGGCTCGAATCGCAATTATCATGCCATACCTTTCATTCCACAAATGGGGTGCAAAATAAGCTTTTATTCTTAAAAATGGGCAATTAAATATCTTGTTTTATGGATTGTGCTGATTTTCAATGCAATATTCATTACAATAAGGTTGCTTCACCATAAGATAATTTTCCATTTATAATTCTTGCAGGCTTTGTGTAAGGATGTTCTTCCTGTTTATTCACTTCCATAATATGATGCACCTGCCAGCCTGCAAGCTTTAAATAATCAGAAACCATGGAGCGGTGGCAGCGCCACCAAACCGCCTCAGCGCACATATAAGCAGTGCGTTTTTTAATTGCCATGCTTTCCAGTTGTTCAACACCCTTTTTAAAATCATCTGTTTCCATATAATCAGCATAACCGCGAAAGGCCGGGGTGTTTCCATCCGGTATTTTTTGAATCTTTGTGCACAGGCCTTCTTCCGCCCAGTAATTTTACATGCACATATTCAATGCCGCTGGCCGGCATTATTTGTTCAAGGTTTTCTTTATTAAACTGCGGTACGCGCTTTGAGCCGGGAAAGCTTCTTATATCGGCCAGTAACTGTATATGGAAGGGTTTAAGCATTCTCACAAAATGTTCAAGCGTTCTTGTGGAATGTCCTATTGTCCATATTTCTTTTTGGCACATCATAACACATCCAGTTTATATTTCAGAAAATTGATTTCTTTACATACAGCAAAGCGACTAAAAAACAGCAATTCTTATACTTTTTATTCAGATATTATGCCTTCCTATCAAAACATTGACCCCCGTACTCCTAATGGCAAACGCACTATTGAAAGGTTGCTTAAGCTGCGCACAAGGCTCAGCGGCGAAATACCTCAAAAGCAGCTTGAGAAAAACCTGCTTATCGCATCCTGGAATATACGGGAATTTGATTCGCCAGCTTATGGAGACCGTGCCGAAGAAGCTTATTATTACATAGCGGAAGTTATTTCAAAATTTGATATTATAGCTATACAGGAAGTACGGCAGGATTTAAAAGCCCTGAAAAAGCTCATACGTATTCTGGGCGGTTACTGGGAATACATTGTTACTGATGTTACAGAAGGCAGGCAGGGCAACCAGGAAAGGCTGGCTTTTGTTTTTGATACAAGAAAAGTAAAGTTTGGCGGCCTTGCGGGAGAAGTTGTATTGCCGCCTTTTGAAACCAAAGATCCTGAAACGGGCCAGACTATTTACCAGCCCGTTAAACAGCTTGCCCGAACGCCGTATATGTGCGGGTTTAAGGCCGGATGGACTGACTTTATCCTATCTACCGTTCATATTTTATATGGCACATCTGTAGCCAACGATCCCGGCCGGATAGCGGAAATTAAAAATATAGGTATAGGCGTTTAGTTATCCCAATATTCCATAGATTTGTCTATGGGAAATCGGGATAAATTTACTGGCATGAATTCAATAAAGTTTAACCAGTACTTTAAAACCGATGAAGATTGTCGGGCGTATATAGCTGACATTAAATGGGAGCAAGGCTATCATTGCAAAAAGTGCGGAAATACAAAGTATATTAAAGGTAGCCGATTATATAACCGACGTTGCCTTAAATGCAAGAAGGATGAAAGCCCCACAGCAGGAACGATGTTTGACAAGGTCAAGTTCCCCTTGCTTACTGCAATGAATATTGTTTTTAAAATCGTGACGAAGAAGAAAGGGATGTCAACGCTGGAATTAAGCAGGGAATTTGAATTACGCCAAAAAACTTGTTGGTCGTTCAAATGGAAAATCCAACAAGCAATGCAGAGTAGCAAACAAAATCCTTTAAAGGGAGAGGTACATGTTGATGAATTTTATATAGGGCACCCAGAGGAGCAAAAGCGGGGTAGAAGTAAAGGAGAAAAAAGATTAGTTGTCGTTGCATTGGAAAAAGTACAGGATGGTGTTGGGAGAGCTTATGCCCAGGTAATCGAAAGTGCGTCATCACAGGATTTTAAACCATTCTTCAATAACTACATTGACATGAACGCTGTTGTAATTACAGATGAATGGAGAGGATATTTACCATTAAAAAAAGAATACCCCAATTTAAAACAGATACCTTCCAATGAAGGGAAAAATTTTCCAGATATGCATATTCACATAATGAATTTAAAAGGTTGGTTAAGGGGCATTCACCATCATTGTAGTGAAGAACACCTTCAGGGGTATCTTGACGAGTACCATTATCGCTACAACAGGCGAAACAGTATGAGTTCTATGTTTGATTTGTTGGTAAAGAAAATGATTGTCAATGAGCCTGTGAGGCTACCAAAGAAGGATAACTAAACGCCTATACCTATAAAAATATTGCCAATGCGCTTGTGCATAAAGCCGATGGTAAATATGAGTGGTCGAATAATTTTGTGCTGCTGGGCGACTTTAATATTTACAGCCCGGAAGATGAAACCTATTCAGCCATTTTGAAAGCAGGTTTTGAAATACCGCCGCAATTGCAGAACCTGCCTTCCAACGCCCTGCAGAATAAATTTTACGACCAGATTGCTTTTAAAGTGCGGCCGGATAAATTTGAGGCCACAGGCAATGCCGGCGTGTTTAATTATTACGAAGTGGTTTTTACGGAGGGAGACGAGGCTTTGTATGTGCCCATGATGGGCGAAGCGTATAATACCACGGCTGCGGGCACAGAAAGAAAAAATAAATCGCTGTATTATAAAACCTATTGGCGCACCTACCAAATGAGCGACCACCTGCCTATGTGGGTTGAGGTTAAGATTGATTATACCGATACCTATTTAAAGAGTAAACTGGTGCCTCCGCAAACAGGAGATGCAACTATGTAATATAGCTTTAGGCGCAATTTCAATGGTAATAATTTGTTTCTTCTGAATAATGCGGGCTTTTCTTAAATCAACAGCATTGAATTATATATATTCATCTGCCTTAAACCTTTTTGCTATTTTGGCGGTTGCTAATGCGGGGTCTATATCAGTCACCAATACGCCGGCCCTGCCATAAGGCTGGTGCGCTATCAGTTTCCCATCAGGCGCAATAAAAGAAGTGGCAGATTCCTGGTACCTGGTTGCATAATTTATGCTGGCAAAATATATCGTGTTTTCAACAGACCGCATCATCATAGCCTTTTCATAATAAGGATTACCGATATGGCCCCACTCCTTCAGCTCAACGCCTTCCACATCGCTGCCTGCAAAATGCGGGTGAAAAACAATAGCAGCGCCCTGCCTGGCCGCCCATCTTACCGTTTCGGGATAACGGAAACCTTCATGGCAAACAGAGATGCCGAACTTTAGGCCCTGCACTTCAAACAGCCTGCGGCCTTTGCCTGCATACCATAAACTATCTTCAGAAGGATCAAGCTGCACCTTGGGTTGATAACCCAATATTTCGCCTTTTTCTGAGAGCACAAACGCCACATTTAAAAACCTGTCATCTTCATACCAGTCCATGGGCAGGATAATGACGATTGAATTTTCTTTTGCTATGGCACAGGCTTTTTGCAAAGCATCCTTCAATACTTCCGGGGAAGTTTTTGGGGCGTTGCCCAGATCAAGCGGGTAACCCGGAATATACGTTTCAGGAAAACAAATGATGGCTGCGTTTTGCCTGGCCGCATCTTCCACCCATTTTCTCAACTGACTGACCGCATCATCAACTGACTTTGGATATAACGGAGAACACAGCGCTATTTTCATAAGGCGTGAAGTTACAGCTCATTTTGATTTACCGTACTTTTCCTCAAGCGCAGGCATCAGGAAAGTGTTTACTTCTGGCGTATGGTGTTCTTTTTTTACAATGGCATCCATCTGCTGAATAATGTCAGCATGTTGTGCAGCCACATCGTGCTGTTCCTGTATATCTGTGCTTAAATCAAATAACTGCCATTGCATATTACCTTTGTTGATGTTTAATATCACGCCTTTCCAGTTGTTCATACGTACCGCAACCTGGCCGCCATATTCGGGGTATTCCCAGTATAAATAAGGATGCTGTTGTGTTTGCGCCTTACCTAATATTTCAGGCAGTATGCTTATGCCGTCAATATTTTTGGGTGAAGGAATATGCAGCAATTCGCAAAACGTAGGCATCATATCAATGGTTGCAGATACCATGTCAGAAGTTGAGCCTGCTTTTATTTTGCCCGGCCAGGAAACAATAAACGGTTCGCGGATACCGGCTTCATGCACAGAGCCTTTGCCCCAGCCTGATTCACTTTTAAATAAACCACCGCTGTTGAAGTAAGGCGCATCAACACCAACGCCGCCAAACGAAGGGCCATTATCGCTGCAAAACATAATAATGGTATTATCATACAAACCTTTCTTTTTTAATTCAGCAACTATCTGCCCTACCTGTTCATCCAGCGTTGATATCATGGCTGCATACGTGGACCTTGGATAACGGCAGGGGAAATAACTGCCGCCCATATACGGCTTTTCATCTCCAAATTTTTTATGATAATACTCCACCCATTTCTTTGGCGCCTGCAATGATACATGCGGCAATGGCGAAGCATAATACAGGAAGAAAGGCTTGCCCGCATTTTTATCAATAAAATTCAGTGCGGCTTTAATTAAAAAGCCGGGTGCATAATCTTTTTGCTGATACACTTCAAAGTTCTTTTCATCCAATGAATCTTTATCTTTTGGAAAACGTACCTGCGGATCAATAATCTTATTATTCAATGGCACACGCATTTCATTCTCCCACAAATGGCCGCTGTAATAGGTATGATCCTGCCGCTGGCAAATAAAGCCGTAGAAATAATCGAACCCCTGTTTATTGGGTTCGCCATTGCTGAAAGGCGTGCCCAGTCCCCATTTGCCCACAAGCGCCGTTGCATAACCTGCGCCTTTTAAGAGTTCGGCAATTGTAAATGTGGAATCAGGTATGGGCAGTTGCCCTTCGAGGAAAGGATTGGCCTCCATTGCCTTAAAATTCCATACATCGCCGCGCTCTCCCCATTCATCATTGCCGCGTATGTAAGCTTTGCCGGAGTTAATGCCCGTCATTAATGAATACCTTGACGGCGCACAAACCGGAAATGCATAATGCTGCGTAAACCGTTTGCCTTCTTTTGCCAGTGCATCAATATTCGGCGTTTCAATCTTTTGCTGGCCATAACAGCCAACATCGCCATAACCTAAATCATCTGCGAGTATGTAAACAATATTGGGTTTGTTTTGTGCTGCTGCACAAAAAACAATCAATGTAAAAAGGCTTAAGAAAAGGCTGTTCTTTATCATCCTTAAATTCTATACGGTAAAAATAAAGTTATCATTTATTAAAAACTTCATCGGGCAATGGCACTGCTTTTCCTGTTGATTTTTCTACAGGCATTTGGGCATTACGCTCTTTTAATGTTTTACCAAAAATAATGGCGAGTTTTTTTACTTCATCAGGATATGCCGCTGCAAGGTTATGCTCTTCGCGTATGTCTTTGCTTAAATCGTACAACTCAAATTTTTGATTGCGCATGCGGTAGATAAGTTTCCGGTTGCCATAGCGCATAGCTGTATAATAATTGATCCCATACTTTTCTTCATCGCTTAAACTTATATTAATCCATTTATTGGGATAATGAAAAATCAAAGGCCTGTCTGCTTCTTTAAGTGCTGCATTTTTTAGATAAGGCACAAAGCTTTTCCCGTCTGTTTTTTGAATGATGTTGTTGGTTTGCACATTAGCCATTTCCAAAATGGAAGGAAAAAAATCTTCAATAATTATCGGATTTTTATTGATGGTATTAGGCTGAACAACGCCCGGCCATTTTACAATCATTGGTTCGCGAATGCCGCCTTCATACACAGAACCTTTTCCTGAACGTAGAGGATAATTGTGTGTGTTACCGGGGCCGCCGCGCTGGTGATGATCAAGCCCGCCATTATCGCTCATAAAAATGATGATGGTGTTATCATCAACCTTTTTCTCGTGTAAATAATCCATAATATCACCAAGGCTTTTGTCCATGCCTTCCAGTAAGCCTGCATATTTTGCTTCTGCGCTATCCAAACCTGCATCATAATATTTCTGCACAAAGCGCGGGTCGGCCATTATAGGCGTATGCACTGCATAATGGCACATGTTTAAATAGAAAGGTTCTTGTCTTTCAATCGGCGCTTCAATCGCTTTAATGGCTTCGCGTGTTAAAGCTTCAGTTAAAAATGTGCCGGTATTATAATATTGCTCCAAATCCGGAACAGCCTGTGGCTGTGCTTTGCCGGGCATATTGCCATATCGCTGCTCTGATAAATAACTCTGCGGATGGCCGCCTGCATGGCCTGCAATGTTTACCATAAAACCAAAATTATACGGGTTAGCGCCGGGTGTACCGGTTGCGCCCCAATGGGCTTTGCCAACCTGAATGGTATAATACCCGGCATCTTTTAACAGCTTAGGAAAGGGTGTGGCATGTGCCATACCTGCTGCTTCAGCATCGGGGTTTAAACCGCTTTTATTCCAGTTAAGCGGCGCCATAAAACTATCCGGTGCATCTGCATCATCACCATTGTTGGGGGAAGTCCAGTTGGTAATATGCGTTCCTGATGCATTCATGCCGCTCATCATGCTGCTTCTTGAAGGTGTGCAAACCGGCTGGCCATAAGCATTGGTGAACTTTACGCCTTCCGCAGCAAGCCTTTCCATATTGGGTGTATGATAGCGTTTGTTTAATGGCATCACACTATCATAAAACGGCACAGAAGTATCCATCCACCCCATATCATCTACTAAAAAAACAATAATGTTGGGCTTAATTGATCGCTGCTGTTGTGAAAAAACATTGATTGAAAATGCAAGAAAAATAATCAGTATTGCTTGCTTCATTGCTGCATATTTGGTTAACGAAATATTTTTTTTAGCTGCTCACAGCTTTATTGATTTTAAATTCTTCCAGCTTGTTAGCTGTATTTTGTCACTTCGTTTATATTCATGTTCACCGCCATATATCAAAATCCCGCCGGTATTGCCTGAAATATTATTCCAATAAATCATATTCTTCAAAAAGCTCTCATTGAATGTTTGTGCCGCCTTTATTTCAACAGGTATGAGCTTTTTACCGGTATCTAAAAGCAGGTCAATTTCCACACCTTTATTATCGCGCCAGTAAAAAAAACTTGTGCTGCCTGCAGTGTTATACTTTTTTTTCAATAAGTCGTTGATACAAAAATTTTCAGTCAATGCGCCATAGAATGGCGAAACGCTTATTTCCTGCGGTTTTCTTATACCAAGCAGCGAACATGCAACCCCGGTATCGGAAAAATACAGTTTAGGTGTTTTTACCACCCGTTTATTAAAATTCTGAAAGTGTGGCTGTAAAAGGTAAATAATAAAACTGCTCTGCAGTATGCTAAGCCATGCATTAACGGTTTTAACATCTATCCCGCATTCATTGCTTAATGCAGCAGTGTTCAACTGCTGGCCAATTCTGCCTGCGCACAATTGTATAAACCTGTTAAAGAGCACGGTGTTTTCTATATTTTTCAATTGCTTTACATCACGCTCAATGTATGTTCTTATGTATGAAGGATACCATATTGACGGCGTTCTGCTTTTGTCAAAGAGTTCGGGATACCCCCCATAAAAAATATACTCAGCAAGCTCGGCAGGCCTTTTATCAAAAAGATTTATTTCAGATGAAGATAAAGGGAAAAGGTCAATATAACCTATCCTGCCTGCAAGCGACTGGGAGATGGATGATTGCAATAAAAAATTATTGCTGCCCGTAAGAATAAATAAACCATCCTTATTGGTGCGGTCGAGTATTTGCTGCAGGTAACTGAAAAGTTCAGGGGCCCTTTGCACCTCATCTAATATTGCCCCGCTTTTGAACCTGCTGAGAAATCCCCTGGGGTCCTGCACAGCAAAAAGCCGTTCATCGGGGTTTTCAAGCGAAACATAAGGTTTGCGGGAAAAAACTTTGCACACCAATGTGGTTTTCCCGGATTGCCTTGGCCCGATTACGGCCAATGACCGGAATTGCCTGGCATATTTTTTCAACAGGCTTTCAGCATCTCTCGTAACCATACATATAATTTGGTACAAATATGGTAGTTAATTACCAGATTTGTACCAATCAATTTAAATACCGGATATAAACCCTGAACAACCCGGCGCTAATTTTCTGTAAGCCCCGGGTAAGCGTCAAAAAGCTTTTTCAGATCGGCTGCTTTTTCAGGATAACGGCCAATAACATTCACACGTTCGCCGGGATCCTGGTTGATATTAAACAGCTCCTTTACCATTTCCTGAGATTTCCCTGTGATTGAGTTGATGCCGGCAGGCGCTTCTCGGTATTTCCAGGCGCCCACACGCACAGCTTCGGCTTTGCCATAGTTATTAATATAAATAGGACGGTGCACATATTCCTTCCGGTTCGCTTTTCCTGTCAGCAGGTCGCCTATATCCTGGCCATCCAGCGTTCTTCCCTGCGGAAGCGGCGCTTTTACCCATGCAGCCAGCGTGGGCAGCACATCAAGGTTGCTGACAGGGTTGTATAAGACAGACGGTGCTATGTGATTTTTCCAGTAAATAATAAACGGCTCCCTTACACCGCCTTCATACGATTCGCCTTTTGATCCACGGAAGATACCGGCGGCACCCACATGAAATCGCTGTGTAACACTGTCGCCGGACATTCTTTCAGGATAAGTGGCCCAGGGCCCGTTATCGCTCGAAAAAATGAATATGGTATTATCAGCCAGTTTTTTGTCTTCCAGCTTTTTCCATATCAATGCCAGGCAACTATCCATTTCCTCAATTACTGCGCCCAATGGCCCTGCGTCCTGCCTGCCTGCCAGCGAAGCCGCTTTCGCTGCGAATGCTACGGGAAGATGCGGCATATTGAATGCCAGGTATAAAAAGAATGGTTTGTTACTGGTTTGTTTGTTAATGACGGAGATGGCTTCACGTGTATATAATGGCGTTAGCAAAGAATCTTCCGGCTTTATAATTTCCGGCTCGCGGTTTCTGAACAGCTTGATGGTGGTATCTGTTTTTACATACGGATAACGATAATCGTGGCTGTACAGTAACCCATAATAAGAATCGAAGCCCTGTGCTATAGGATGCTGAAAAGGCTTGTCATCCCCGAGGTGCCATTTGCCAATCATTGCTGTATTATAACCGGCCTGCTTCAGCACTTCGGCAAGCGTTACCTCCTGGTCGGGCAGGCCGCGTTTATCGCTGGGGCTTAAAGGCACGGGGATATTATACCTTGTGGCATAGCGCCCTGTGAGCAGCGATGCCCGTGAAGGAGAACAGGAAGGCGTGGTTACAACATAGTTGGTGGCTTTTAATCCTGCATTCGCCATCCCGTCGAGAAAGGGCGTTTGAATAACCGGATTACCATAAGTGCTTAAATCGGAATAACCCATATCATCCGTTAATACAAAAACGATGTTGGGCTTTTGCTGTGATATGGCATCCGGCGATAGCAAAGCTATAATTGCTGTTAGGGTTACTAATCTTTTTAATAGCATAAACTGGTTTAATTATGGATGATTGTATATATGTTACTGACTTAAGAAAACACTCAATATTCAATACACACAATAAATCAATGTTCAATTGTAAACCTCTGCAGAATGATTATTGAATATTTCAAAGAATTTAAACCTTAAGTCAATAACATTGAATAATTGTATAAAAAATTATTGCCTGCAAAAAACACATTTATTCATTACCAACCTACATTCTGGGTTAAATCAGGGTCTTGTGTAATTTCTGTTTGCGGTACAGGCCATAAATAATGTTTGGGATCAATAAACTCCCTGGTTACAGCCACCTGAATGGTCTTGAATGCACCATTGTCTTCATAAGTAATGCCATACACCGGGCCCGGCACAACGGAAGCCGCTGTTTTCCATCTGCGTATATCAGCCAGATGCAGGCCTTCAAAAGCCAGTTCCACCGTTCTTTCCTTTCGTACAATATTTCTCAGCTCATCCTGTGTTAAACCGGTTGCAATTGACGGGAGCTTTACATCATATCTTCCGTTTCGCACCGTATTGATTGCGTCATAAACCGATTGATCAATATCGCCTGCTTCTATTTTTGCCTCGGCATACGTTAGCAGCACTTCGGCATATCTTATCAGTATTATATTAATACCGCAATTGGAAGGTGTTGCATAATCATCGGCATTAATATACTTTTTTATATTGAACCCTGTAGTGGATGCTATATACGTATTTCCAACAGCATCTGCGGTGCCGCTGTTGGGCGCAGGATGAAATACATTTCCTCCCGGCAATACATCACCATCCAGAAAAACAGAAAAGGATAAACGCGGGTCTCTGTTCACATAAGGATGGGTTGAGTCATACCCGCTTCCAGCATCGGTAATATCCAAACCGTCTGCCGTTTGAACCTGGTCCGCGTAAGCTTTTGTAGGAACATAGGTGCTCTGGCTGCTTTTCTGGCTGTATGGCGCCAGCAGGTAAAAAACGCTATTGGAATAAGACGAAGCAATAAATTGTTCATCCAGTATTACTTCCTGGTTGTTTTCGGCTGCATAAGAAAACAAAGCACTATACTGTGGGTATAAAGAATAAGTATTCTGGTCAATCACAGCTTTCGCATCTGTGGCTGCATCTGTATAGCGGCCTGCGTATAAATTCAAACGCGCTTTTAATGCCAGCGCCGCGCCGCGGGTAACACGGCCTATATCATCGCCGGTATAAGCAAGCGGCAGCAGTGGTGCAATTTCAGCCAGTTCCGTATTGATAAAGTCATACAAAGTTGACAGTTGCCGTACGATGTTTGTATTTTAGGTATGGCTATATAACCTAAGGCGGCCATGGTATTGCTGTTTACATCAATAGCAATGCCTTTTGACTTGCCTCTTTTTGTAGTGATGATAACAGCGCCGCTGCCGGCCGGCAGTTCCTGTTGTGCATAGCCAATGAAACTAAATACGAGCGTGGCGTTTTCGGGCGCTTTAATTGTAAACCGGCCCTGTGCATTGGTGGCTGTACCGGTTGCTGTGCCAATAATGCCGAAAACGGAAAACATAGTGCGAGGATAAGCAGCCTTATCCTTTTTTCAAGCTTTTTTCTTATAGGGAGTGTTTGCCTTTAATTATTTTGTGTGAATATTTGAAGTGTAAAATTAAGCAAACATGCCGGGTAAAGCGTATGGAAACGATTGTATAAAATATTATGGTATGCCTGAAATGTATATCTCCATCCAGTGTTTTCCCTGCCTGCAAGGATTTCGGCTATTGATATAAAAGGATACCAGACCTGAAAATTTAAAAAAAGCGGAAAATAATTCAGCAGGTTTAATACAGATTTAATGGCAAGGGCTGCTATCTGCCAGCCAGTCCCGAAAGTCAGAGAGTCGGGAAGCCCGGAAGCAGGAAAGGGTCTTCTGACTTCCGGACTATTTTTTCTCACTCATATAAAACACCAGTTTGCCGCCGTTCATAATTTCATTGTATGTAATATACAAACGATCCAGCGGCTTGTCATTCAGTAAAACCTTTTTTACATACACATTGTTATCGCTTTGATTGATGGCCTGCACCTCGAATGTTTTACCATTTTCCAAATGCAGTACGGCATCATCAATAGCGGGGCTGCCGAGGGAATACTGCCCGCTGCCCGGCGCTACGGGGTAAAAGCCCAGCGTGGTAAAAATATACCAGGCGCTCATTTGCCCGCAATCATCGTTGCCGCCCAGGCCATCCGGGCCGGTATGATATTGTTTTTGCAGTATCATGCGCACACGTTCCTGTGTTTTCCAGGGCATGCCGGCAAAATTGTATAAGTAAGCTACGTGATGGGAAGGCTCGTTGCCATGCACATAATTGCCAATGATGCCATCGCGGGTTATATCTTCTGTTTCTGCAAAAAATTCATCAGGCAAATGCATGGTGAATAAAGAATCAAGATGCTCAATAAAACGTTTTTTTCCACCCATCATGGCAATTAACTGTTCGGGCTGGTGCGGTACGTATAAACTGTAATTCCATGCATTGCCTTCAATAAAACCCTGGCCGTTTGTTGTGAGCACATCAAAATTTTTCCTGAAACTTCCATCACTTAACCTTGGCCGCATAAAATGAACAGATGAATCAAATACATTTTTAAAATTTTCAGAACGTTTCATGTATTCGTTATAAACATCCATCCTGCCAAGCTTCTTTGCAGCCTGCGCCAGGCTCCAGTCGTCAAAAGCATACTCCAGCGTGGTAGAAACGGCCGTTCCGTTTTTATCAATAGGAATATAACCTTTATCAAGATAATAATTCAGGCCATCATAACTCCTGTTGCTGCTGGTGGCAATGCAGGCATCCAATGCTTTATTCGAATCAAAGCCTTGTGTATTGCCTTCAACAATGGCTTCGGCAATTACAGGCACGCTGTGATAACCCGTCATACACCAGTTCTCATTGGCCGAGTTGCTCCATATTGGCAGCATGTGCTCTGCACTTTGATTGTAATGCGCCAGCATAGAGCTGATCATATCTGCATTGCGTTCAGGCTGAATGATGTTTAATAAAGGATGTAATGCACGATACGTATCCCACAAAGAAAAGGTGGTGTAGTTGGTAAAGCCGTCTGCTTTATGAATATTCTGATCAAGCCCGCGGTAAGAACCATCCACATCCATATAAGTTGTTGGGTTGATGAAGGCATGATACATGGCCGTATAAAAATTTATTTTCTCCTCATTGCTTTTTGACTGAATAGCGATCTTGCTTAATTCCTGCTGCCATTGCTGCTGGCCGGCATTTTTAACGGCGTCAAAATCCCAGCCCGGCGCTTCCGTTCTTAAGTTTTGTAAAGCGCCTGCCGTGCTTACCGGCGATAGCGAAAATTTGATCTTTATCTTTTCGCCTTCATCTGTTTTAAAATCGAAGTAAGCGCGAATTTGTTCGCCTGCTATTTCGGGAAAGTTTCTGCTTTGGTTCCATCTTCCCCAAAACCCGCGATATACCTGCTGTTTAGAAAAATTTTTATTGCCATAAGCGATGAACGGTTTTGAAAAGCTCATGGCAAAATATAAATATCTTGTTCTGCCCCAGCCATTGGTTTGGCGATAGCCGGTAACCAGCGTATCGTTTTCAATTCTTAAATAGGCCCAGATATTTTTGCCATCATAGTTGTAAATACCGCTCATTAAATCGAGGATGATATGGGCGCTGTCGCTTTTTGGAAAAGTGTATTGGTGAAAGCCCACACGCGTTGTTGCAGTAAGCTCGGCAAGAATGTTATACTTATTTAATTTCACCTTATAATAATCAGCTGCTGCTGCTTCCTCCTTATGCGAAAAAGATGAACGGAAGCCTGATGCCGCATCGCCTGCCGTACCGGGGTTTAACTGTAAGGCGCCCACAGTTGGCATAATTAAAAAATCGCCCAAATCGGAATGGCCGGTGCCGTTAAAATGTGTGTGGCTGAAACCAACAATGGTTTTATCATCGTACTGGTAGCCCGCACAATATTTATATACGTCAGGGTTGTAACGGCCATTCATTTCATAAGGAATGGTATCCGTATCGGGGCTTAACTGTACCATGCCAAACGGAACGGTTGCGCCGGGAAAAGTATGCCCCATGCGCTGTGTGCCAATGATTGGTTTTACATACTGCACATAATTTTCACTGTTATTTTGTGCTGAAGCGAAAAATGGAATAGCTAATAAAAGAAATGAATAATATTTAGACATCAGCCTTGCTTTTAAATTGAAGAGCCGCAAAACTGCTGATTATTTTTGAAAGAACCGTATTAAAACAATTTGGGTTAAGGTAAGGATGAGTTGGGAGCGGTGTGTATGTGTATCGCCAAACGTCAAGAATGGGGAATACATGTAAACTGCCATCTTTATTCACATAGCATTAATTGATATGTGCATGCAGGTTAATCGTTAATATAAGTGGCTTTTGAAATAATATCCCTGATATTGTTATCGAGCATTTCAGCAGATTCCTGCAGGTAATGAATCAGTTCCATCATCTCCTCATCGGGTATTTTGGTTTCATCAATCAGGTGGGTTAAGGCCAGGATATTTGCCAGCGGCGCCCTTATAACATGTGCATTCAAATAAGCAATGTCTTTAAGCCTTTTATTTTGCTCTACCACTTTCTGCTCATGCTTTTCAGCCTGTCTTTTAGCATTAATCAGTTCTTCCTTTGTTTTCCTCTCAAAATATATTCCTATGTAAGCAAAAACACTGCATAAAATAGTTGCTGTTATACTGTTAAATGCAAACTGAACCGGGCGCTGGCTGGGCGGAATAATTTGCCATGAACTGTTATGTTCACAAAACAATATGCAGGCACAAAACGAAGCAACTGTTAATGTGAGATATAAAACGCTTTCCTTCAGCATGTTTTTACGGTTGCTTAATAAAAAGGGTATGGAAAAAAGCAGGGGCAATAAATAAAAAAAGCCACCCGAATCAAGCCCTTCTGAATAAACAAGCAAAATAATGAAGGTGTTGGAGGATATAACAATAGTGCCAATCACATATTTTGTTTTTCCTGCGCGGATAAAATATACAACCACCATTAAAACGAGGGCAAATATCAGATCTAATAAGCCGGAAATAATACGGCCTTTGCAAAAATCAACCACAACATTCACTAACATCACCAACAATGAAAAACTGGCAAAATGGTAATATTTTTTTTGTTTGGCTTTAATTTCCGGCTGATCTATCAAACTCATTAACGTCGTAATTTTTAAAAACCTGTGACAGCAGGTTTTATTAAGGGCGGTAAAATTATCTTTTTAAGCTATTCGCAATTATTAAAATACAGAAAATACACTAATGTTGAATGTAAGTGGCTTTTGAAATAATATCCCTGATATTGTTATCGAGTATTTCAGCAGATTCCTGCAGGTAATGGATGAGTTCCCTTGTTTCCTCATCGGGTATTTTGGTTTCATCAATCAGGCTGGTTAAGGCCAGGATATTTGCCAGCGGCGCCCTTACTATATGCGCATTTAAATAAGCAATGTCTTTAAGCCTTTTATTTTGCTCTACCACTTTCTGCTCATGCTTTTCAGCCTGTCTTTT
>NZ_JASGEX010000181.1:0-4472 GCF_047606085.1 Parafilimonas sp. | reverse complement strand
TGGCCTGTTCCGTCTTTTGTAATAGGTCCTTTAATTCTCTTTGTTCCTTTACTGATAGGGAAATTTTGTAACTCATAGTTTTTCAACAAAGTTACAAAATCGGAATTATTTAGACAATATAGTATATCTCCTTTTGTATCTACTATCACGATTTGATTTTTATCAAATCCTAAATCATGATTACACATATAACTTAGCTGGTTATAAATAATAGCTGTGCTTATCATTAAAATAATGGAAATGGCAAATTGAAAAATTACCAACCCTTTTCTTAATACAAGCCCTTTTCTACCGGTAGCAAAACGCCCTTTTAACACTGATATTGGCTGAAAAGATGATAATACCATAGCTGGATAAAAGCCGGCAGCAATACCAACCACCATGCTTATTAAAAACAAGTATAAAATATAAGAAGGCTGGACAAAAGCAGATACACCTACCTGCTTGCCTGCAAGCTCGTTAAACAGTGGCAATGCCAATGTGTATAACAAAATAGCCATTATAAAAGCAATAAAACTGAGCAAGATGTTTTCGCATATAAATTGTTTTGCCAACTGAAAGGATAATGCACCAGCTACTTTGCGAATGCCTACTTCTTTTGCCCGTTCAGCACTGCGTGCTGTAGTAAGATTAATAAAGTTTATACAGGCAATAAGTAAAATAAATATTGCAATAGAAGAGAAAATATAAACATTGCTAAGATTTCCTGTTTCAATTCCGTCTTTTCTTACAGATCGTAAGTAAATATTTTTCAAAGGCTCAAGATGAAGTATAAAATCTGTTTTATGTGCTTTTAAACCTTCGCCTATTTGCGTATTAATAAAGGCCGGAAACCTCGCTTCTACAGCTTTAGGATTTGCAGCAGGCTTTTAGTAACAAATAAGAAATAACGCTAAAATTCGTCCATTGATTATCTAATGGTTGCCCAAATAACCGTTGTTGAGACGACATTGACACCAGAATATCAGCCCTGAATTGGGCATTCGGAGGAATATCTTTCATTACACCCGTAACAGTTGCATTTAATTGCTTATCTGTTAACAATAAAGTTTGCCCAATGGCATTATTGTAACCAAAATATTTCTTCGCAGCAGATTGAGACAGTACTATGCTCATCGGTTCTTTTAGGGCTGTGTTCTTATTACCATATAGTAATGGAAAATCAAATATGTTAAACAAAGCCGAGTCTGCCATTAAAACATTAGCATCTTCAAATTCTTTATTTCCTTTTCGAATAATAAAAGTTTGAGAGCTTATCCTTGCAGTCAATTCCACTTCGGGAAAACCTTTTTGTATATTAACTGCCATCGCCGGAGAGGAAGAGCCTAACTGCATAAGATCAGATGGTGTTTTTATATCCGTTACCAGCCTGTAGATACGATCTGCCTTGGTATTAAACGTATCATAGCTTAACTCAAAATGCACATATAAAAAAATAAGAAAACAGGCAGCGATGCCTATTGCTAATCCCGTAATATTTATGAAGGCAAATATTTTATGCTTCCATAAGTTACGTAAAGCTATTTTCAGATAACTCTTTATCATTTGAAAAGCGTTGTACTAAATAAATATATGTAACAATTATGTGGCATGGCGAAAACAGAACCTACAGCTTCTATACAACAATATTATTTCCCTGTATTGATGCCTGCCTTGCCTTACATTTTTTTCAATAATTCTATAACACGGACTGCACCCAGTACAAAACTATTACAATTGGCTACCAGGAAAAATACGGTTTTTTCCAATTCATTTATTTTCAAGAATTATTATTGTCGCCTCAAAACACTACCTGTTTAAACACCCCCGCCCATTTATTACAAATCATTAAAATTTAGGAATATACTTTTGCTGCAAATAAATACAGCACTTTTTTCCATGAAACTGCAATATCGCCTTCTTTGCTTATTATTATTTTCAGCCTGCAATACCAGCCAGCCGGATAATACGGTGAATGATAACAGCAACCCCGCCCCGCCCATGATAAATTATTCCATCGTAAAAGTGTATCCCCACGACACATCTTCCTACACGGAAGGCCTGGAATGGAGAAATAACAGCTTATATGAAAGCGGGGGAAACTATGGGTCGAGCAGGCTTCATCAAACTACATTGGAAGGAAAAAAACTGCAATCGCTGCCGCTTGCAAAGGAATTTTTTGGCGAAGGCATTACCCTGCTGAACAATAAAATTTACCAGCTTACTTACCGGGAGCATAAAGTATTTGTATATGATGCCGCCACATTCAAAAAAATAAAGGAAATGGAATGGCCGTATGAAGGCTGGGGCATGACCAACAATGGCAAAGACCTGATCATCAGCACAGGCAGCAGTGTGCTTTATTTCGTTGACCCGGAAAACTTCAAAATCCTGAACCAGGTTAGCGTTACAGATAATTATGGGCCGGTAAGCAATCTGAATGAACTGGAATATGTAAACAATAGGATATACGCCAATATCTGGCAAACTGATTATATCGTAAAAATTGATCCTGAAACAGGAAGGGTAACAGGCAAATTAGATGCAGGCGGTATTTTGCAAAAAAGCGGCATAGCGTATAACCCTGAAGATTACCCGGGCAGTAACGGCAATGTTTTAAACGGTATCGCTTACGACTCTGCCAGGAACAGTTTTTACATAACCGGCAAAAAATGGCCGGCCTTATTTGAAATAAAACTGAATAACTGACAGGAAACTAAGAATGTGCAATGCTATGGTCAATGTCGTTTAGTTAAGGCACAATCTTAAACCTGTAAACTTTACATAAAGAAGAAACAACCTGTTAAGCAACCTTCGAACAAACTATCACCAAAACACCGTATATAAGGCAGCCAGGATGCCAATAATGATCACCGAACCGGCAATAAATGCAGGAGAGCAGCGAAACATGCCTGTATCAATTTCAAGTGCTTTGGGATTGTGTTTTGTGCGTTTATCGGCAAGGCTCATAATAATCATCAGCATAATAATCACCAAAAATACAATCGTCATCCTGTCAAGAAAAGGATAGTCGGGAAAAGCGCCGTTTGTCCATACCGGCAAAAATTTTAAAATGGTGGAAAGCGGAATGGTAAGCAAAGCCGCCGTCATGGCGGCGGCTTTGCTGGTTCGCTTCCAGAAAAAGCCCAGCAAAAAAATGGCCAGCACGCCGGGCGAAATAAAGCCTACATATTCCTGTATAAACTGATAGGCCTGGTCGAGGCTTTTTAATGCCGGCGCTACCAGGCCGGCCAGCGCCATGGCAACGATCACGGCAAGCCTGCCGGTTAAAACAAGTTGTTTTTCCGAAGCATTTTTATTGATGTATTTATGATAAATGTCCAGCGAAAAAATAGTGGATATACTATTGGCCTTGCCCGCCAGCGATGCCACAATGGCTGCGGTTAAAGCCGCAAAGGCAAGCCCTTTTAAACCGTCCGGCAAGAGGTTCATCAGGGTGGGATAAGACTGGTCTGGCCTGATAACGCCATTACCCATCATCTCCTGCTGAAACATGCCGTTTTGATGCATCACAAACATGGTTATGCCGGGTATAACCACAATTACAGGAACGAGCAGCTTTAAAAAACCGGCGAATAAAATTCCCGAACGTGCGGTTTTCAAATCTGCGCCCAATGCCCGCTGCACAATGTATTGATTACAGCCCCAGTAATTCAGGTTGTTTATCCACATGCCGCCAATTAAAACAGAAAGGCCGGGAAGGTCTTTATAGTAAGGATTGGATTTATTGAATATCATGTGAAAATGCGAAGGCGCTTTTTCCCGGATGATGCTTAAGCCTTTGAATATATCTTTCCCAAAACCAAAATGTTCTGATACGAGATTAAGCGCAAGGAAGGTAGTAACCAGCCCGCCCAGAATTAAAACCAGCACCTGCACCACATCGGTATATCCAATCACTTTCATGCCGCCAAGCGTAACGATGATAGAAAAAACCCCAAGCCCCGCCATGCACCATTCAAAGCTTATGCCCGATAAAGAATGTACAGCCAGCGCACCCAGATAAATAATGGAAGTAAGGTTTACAAACACATATACCAGCAGCCAGAATATAGCCATGATGGTGCTTACCTTACCATTATACCGCCGCGCTAAAAACTGCGGCATGGTATAGATTTTATTTTTAAGATAAACAGGAATGAAAAAGATGGCCACGATTATCAGTGTGGCCGAAGCCATCCATTCATACGTGGAAATAGCAAGCCCCAGTGCAAACCCCGAGCCCGACATGCCGATAAAATGTTCCGCCGAAATATTTGATGCGATCAATGAAGCGCCTATAGCCCACCAGGTTAATGACCCTTCTGCCAGGAAAAAATCTTTTGAGTCAGGCCGCACCGATTTCTTTTTATACTAAGTTGCTTTAATAATTCCGAAATTAAATTGTAGTAAAGATATCAGCTCATCCAATTGATATTCGAGATTAGAGAAGAACTGCTCAATTGCCGATTGAAACTCCTCAAAATACTGGT
>NZ_JASGEX010000180.1:0-21380 GCF_047606085.1 Parafilimonas sp. | reverse complement strand
TAAAATAACCGCTCCCGGCTGGCCCTTCGATTTATCGTAAAATGATTTTGCGTTGATCACTACTTCTTCCTGGGAAAAACCGGCAGTGGCGATCCCTGATAAAATGAAAACCATGAAATACCTTTTAACGGTACGAAAACATCCGGCTAAAAGCCTGCGATGAAACAGATTCATTTTAAGCATACGCATTATTTTAAAGTTTATCGTGATGGTAATTTATTTGCGGCCTGTTTTTTTGCAGCCTCATAATTATAAAACCATTTAAAGGTTTTATCAAAAGGTTCTGCCTTTACCCGGTTATACCAGCCTTCATACAGTTTCTGCAATTTTCGCGCAACCCGGGGATTGGTTTTAGAAAGGTCATGCAGCTCGGTGCGGTCGTTTTCAATATCATATAACTGCCAGGTTTCTGTATTTTCTGAAACCAGCTTCCACCTGCCATCACGTACTGCCTTGTTGCCTTCATGTTCCCAGAAGATCGGGTTTTTCCTTTTCACGGACCGGCCTGTGAATGCGGGTTTCAGGCTCACACCCACGTAAGGAATGATTGTATTGCCATTATATGCAGCGGGATACCGGGCATGCGATAAATCCAACAAGGTGGGCATTATGTCCGTAATATGCGCCGGCTGGCGTTCGATGCTCCCGTTTCTTGATGAGGGGATTCCTGCGGGCCACGACACAATAGCCGGCGAAGAGATGCCGCCTTCATGGGTTTGATGCTTGTATGACCAGAAAGGCGAGCAGGATGCTTCCGCCCAGCCCTGCCCTAAATAAACGGCAGAGGAAGAAGAACCAGGCAGTGCGCCTTCATAGCGCGCTTCCGGCCCGGGCTCGGCATTGCCGCCATTATCGGAAACAAAAAGTATAACCGTGTTATCAAATATTTCCCGCTTTTTCAAGCCTGATACCAAATCGCCAATGCTTTTATCCAGGTGCGCAACAACGGCTGCATAAATGGCCATTATATCATCAAATTTTTGCTTGTCTTTTGCATTGAGTGTGTCCCAGTCCGGCACGTTGGGGTTAATGGGGGAGAGGTCCCATTTTGGGTCAATCAGGCCCAATTGTATTTGTTTCTTATAGCGCTCTTCCCGCAGCTTTTCCCAGCCGTTTACATATTTACCCCTGAACTTTTGGATTTCTTCCTGTGGCGCCTGCAAAGGAAAATGGGGCGCGTTATACGCGAGGTACAATAAAAACGGCTTTTTTTCCTGTAAGGCAGTATCAATAAAGCGTAAACTGTAATCCGTCCATAAATCGGTGGTGTACCAGTGTGCAGGCAATATGGAAGTATCATTGCAAAGCTGCCTGCCGTTTAAAAAAACTTTGGCGTTAGGGGCGTCCCAGTAATAATAACCGCCGGCAGGGGCGTTAAGCGACTGGTCAAACCCGCGTTTGGAAGGGATAACGCCGTGTTCCTGCCCCACATGCCATTTGCCCACCATTGCTGTAAAATACCCCGCGCTTTTTAAAGCTTCCCCAATGGTGACAACATTATTATTCAACTGCCCCCTGTATGCAGGATGATCCGGCCCTTTATCTTCCGTCATGTGGCCCACGCCTGCCTGGTGGGAGTACACACCGGTTAATAAAGCGGCCCTTGAAGGACAGCACCTGGCTGTATTATAAAAGTTAGAAAAGCGGACGCCGTTCTTTGCCAGTGCATCCAGGTTGGGCGTGGGAATTTCACTTCCATAACAGCCGAGATCGGCATAGCCCAAATCATCTGCAAGAATAACGATGATATTGGGCTGTTTGGAAGACTGAGCGAAAGTCAGGGTGCATAACAAAAGAGCAATGCTAAAGACTGGTAACTTTTTTTTCATTCGTACAAGTTTGTTTTTTAATGGCCTCATGGAACGCCCTGATGTACATTCCCCTGTGTGAAAAAAACATTTTGCATGGACGTTTCATTCGTACATATTTGTTTTTCAGTTGTCTCATGCCTGTCCCGAACTTGCTTCGGGAGAACCTCGCTATGTACATTCCCCTCCCGAAGCTGGTTCGGGACAGGTGGTGTGAGAAAAAATTATCATGCTCGGTTTCATTCGTACAAGTTTGATTTTTCAATGGTCTCACGGAACGCCTTAATATACATTCCCCTGTGAGTGAAACATTTTACATGGGCGTTTCATTCGTACAAGTTTGAATTTTTTAATTAGGCCAGATGGAAGGAACGCCGCATATACCTGCCTCGCCGGCAGGCATTTCCCTCCCGAATCTGGTTCGGGACAGGCTGGGTGAGAAGAAATTACCATGCTCCGTTTCATCCCGTTTATTTTAAATGAACCTGTTTATATTTTTAATAATCCCCGGGGGGGGGTTAAAACCCCCGGGGATTGCCTTTATACGCTATGCGCCGCCAATGTTTTTGGATTCATATCCACCCCTAAACCGGGACGGCCGTTAACCGTAATATAGCCATCAATAAATGCTTCGGCAGGCTGAACAAGCTCAGCCCTCCATGGCACTTCACCAAATGCATACTCCAGGATGCTGAAATTTGGCAGTGTTGCAACCACCTGCACGCTTGCCGCTGTGGATACGGGCCCGCCCGGATTGTGGGGTGCAATAGCAATTCCCTCAAGATTGGCAAGCGCGGCAATATTTTTGAGCTCTAAAATCCCGCCGCAATATTTCACATCAGGCATTAAGATATCCAGGGCTTTTTCTTTTACCAGGGGATAGAATCCTGCTGCTCCAAATATTGATTCTCCGCCCGCAGTAGCCCTTGCTGTTGAATCAGAAATAACTTTCGTCTCTTTAATATAATGCTCCGGGTCCACCGGTTCCTCGAACCAGAATAGGTTTAAAGGTTCCACCCGTTTGGCAACTTCCACGCCAAGCCTTTCATCAAGATGGCTGTGCACGTCAACCAGTAAATCAATATCACCGCCAATGGTTTTCCTGACCAGGCCCAAACAATTTACAGCATGGTTAATATCGTCGGCTATCTGCTGTTCAGAAGAACCGGCAAGCGGGCGCATTTCATCAAAAGGAGCCATTTTTATGGCTTTAAACCCTGCCTTTAATGCGCTTTCTGCGTTCTTTTGAAAAGCATAGGCAGGCCTGCGCCCATTACTGTCCCGGTCATTGGTTGCCCTGTTAATGTTGGCATACACCTTTATTTTGTCCCTGATCTTGCCGCCGAGCAAAGAATACACCGGCGCTCCCAGTGCTTTGCCCTGTATATCCCACAGGGCCTGCTCTATGGCAGAAAAAGCGGTGTGCGAAAGCCGGGACGTTTTTTTCTTTAAAAGCTCAAATCCCTTTTCCCTGTAGCGAACTATGGCAAAAGGAGATTCATTCTTCGCAATTTCATAAAACGCCTTTATCTCATCCCGTACCAGCTGCTGTTCGGCTGCGGTTATGGTTTTCACACCCTGCGACGCTTCTCCAAAGCCGGTTAACCCTTTATTGGTAGCAAGTTCCAGTATAACCCAGTTGCCACGGGAATTTACTTTTATAATATGCACCTTCAGGCCGCTTATTTTCAACGATTCATCTGCTGCAGCACCTGCCGTTCCGGCCAGGCCCGCAGGCAGCATAAAAGGCAGTAAAGCGGCAAGCGATGAAGACTGTATAAAATCCCGCCGGCCTTTATGTGTTCTGTTCATACATAGTTTCTTTTGAAAGAAGCGTTATGAATTTTTGTTATACGCACATCCGTTATTCATTTACAGTTACAGGCTATGCCCAACATCAGTCATTAAAATTCTTATGCACTTTGCCCTGGTAAATATCATCCCAGCCAATAATGG
The DNA here is from genome assembly GCF_047606085.1 of Parafilimonas sp. Lineage (GTDB taxonomy): Bacteria > Bacteroidota > Bacteroidia > Chitinophagales > Chitinophagaceae > Parafilimonas. The sequence goes on along the minus strand of NZ_JASGEX010000180.1, from coordinate 17,616 downwards.
GGTAGATATTGTTTTCTTTGGCCTCTTTTTCAAACAAAGCCTGCAGCGCTTTTAATTTTTCAGGATACTTTTTTGCGAGATCAATCCTTTCATTAAAATCAGTGTTCAGGTTATACAGTTCCCACACATCATTGTATTTTTTGATTAAGGCAGAATCTTTATCGCGCAGAAAATCTATTTGCGTGGGATGATGGAAAACACCGGCTTTCCAGCCATCGTGATAAATAGCCCTTGAACCAAAAATGGCATAGTACTGCGTTACATGCTTTGACGGCGCGGCTTTATCATTAACTGTGTAGTATAGTGAAATACCCTGTAAAGGATCCTGTTTTACCGAACGTATGGTTGCAGGGGCAGGCTCATGAATAAAATCGAGCGTGGTTGGCAGCAGGTCTATTACATGGCCATATTGATTGCGGGTACCGCTTTCTTTTATTTTATCAGGATAAAAAATGATTAGCGGGGTATGGGTTGCGCCTTCTGCATTGGCATCGTTCTTCCAGTATTTAAAAGGTGTATTGGCGGCCTGCGACCAGCCAATCGGGTAACTGGTGCTGTGGCCTTCAGGCGTGCCGATCAAATCAATGTTGGCAAGATTTTCTTTAAAGAAATCTCCCTGGTAATTCCTGATGGGGTTCTTATTGACGGACCCATAAAAACCACCTTCTTTTGTAGCGCCGTTATCGCCGATAATGACAAAGAACAATGTATTGTTTAGCTGGTTAATGCTTTTGAGATAATTAACCACCCTGCCTATTTCATAGTCAGTAAAAGTGAGGTAGCCTGCATATACTTCCATAAACCTTGCGTACAGCCTTTTTTCATCTGCATTGAGCGTGTTCCAGGCAGGCACATTTTCATTTCTTTCCGGCAGCTTTGCATCAGCGGGTATGACACCCAGTTTAATTTGATTGGCGATTGTTTTTTCCCTGTACACATCCCAGCCTTCATCAAATTTACCTTTGTACATATACCGCCATTGAGCATCTATCTGGTGCGGCGTATGGGTAGCGGCGGGCGCATAATACAAAAAGAAGGGTTTATCCGGTGCAGCCTTTTTTTGTTTTTCAATATAGGAAATAGCCTTGTCTGTTATCTGCTCGCTCAAATGCCTGCCATCCGGTTTAATGTGCGTATTATCTTCAACAAGATTGGGCTTATACTGGTCGGTAGCAGATTCGAGAAAGCCAAAGAAATGCTCAAAGCCTTTACCTGCAGGCCAGCGGTCGAAAGGCCCGGCATCCGTAGCCTCTTCATCCGGCGTTAGGCCGTATTTACCCACTGCAAATGTGTTATAGCCATAATCTCTTAATATCTCTGCAATGGTTCCGTCTTTGGAAGGTATTCTGCCAAACCATCCGGGAAAACCGGCTGAATTGTTTTTATGGGAAAACCCGCCTTCCGTTACATAATGATGGTTGCGTCCGGTGAGCAGGGCGGCGCGGGTGGGCGCACAAATGCCTGCATCGTGAAAGTTTGTATAGCGCAAGCCATTATTGGCTAAACTATCCAAAGTTGGCGTAGGTATCAATCCGCCAAAAGCAGAAGCAGCGCCAAAGCCCACATCATCCAGTAATATCCAGACAATATTTGGGGCGCCTTCCGGCGCCTTTACTGTTTTGGGCCACCATTCCGTTGACGCTGCCAGGGTTTTACCTGCTTTACCCTGGTATGGCTGTTCATTCTCCTGTGCTGCAGCCGGTTGCCAGGCCATAAATATTATTGCTGGCAACAGGAATCCTTGTTTAACAATAGATATCACCTTCATCCTTTACATTTTTTCTCTTCCGGTTATTGAATCGGACCTTGTTTATCGCTTCCATTTGGATGATGAATCAGCTTATTATTAACATCATACCTGTCAATCAATGGATACAGGTGGTTTTTTTCCGCCTGCTCATCGAAGAGCTTTTTAAGCTCTACTAGTTTTTCGGGATATTTTTTTGACAGGTCAATGCGCTCGTTAAAATCTTCATTAAGGTTATACAAAGCCCATACATCATCATCGTAACTTACTTTTTCCGGTTTTTTGCCCTGTGCAAAATTGAAATCGAATACATCGGGCTTATGGGCAGCTCCGGCCTTCCAGCCATCGAAATAAATAGCCCGGTTACCAAAAATGTAATAGTGCTGTATCTTATGCCTTGATGGCGCTTTGGCATCGTTAACAGAATAGGCAAGGGAAGTGCCCTGAATACTATCCTGCTTTACACTGCGTATATATTGCGGCGCTTTAATGCCAAGCAGTTCAAGCGTGGTGGGCAGTATATCAATTACATGCCCGTATTGGTTACGCAGGCCGCCTTTTTCTTTAATGCCTTTGGGATAATAAATGATTAAAGGGTTGTGGGTGCCGCCTTCTGAATTAGCATCCTGCTTCCAGTCTTTAAAAGGCGTATTAGCTGCCTGCGCCCAGCCAACAGGATAATTTACGCGGCTGTTGGGCGTGCCAATGGAATCAATCAATTCAAGGTTCTTTTTAAAATACTCCGCCTCGGAGCTTTGGGCGGCATTATTTTTTCCGGGTTGTATTACGCCTTCGGTAGTGCCTTCTTTACTGGCGCCGTTATCGCCAATAATTACATAAATTAAGGTGTTCTCTTCCAGGTTATGCTCGCGCAAATAATTCACTAATCTTCCTATCTGGTAATCAGTATAAGTTAAATAACCGGCATACACTTCAAAGAATCTTGCAAAAAGCCTTTTCTCATCTGCAGATAAGCTGTTCCATGCTTTTACATGTTCGTTCCTTTCGGTTAATTGCGCGTAAGCGGGCACCACGCCCAGCTTTTTCTGGTTAGCCAGCACTTTTTCGCGATACACATCCCAGCCTTCATCGAATTTGCCTTTATACTGGTCGCTCCAGTATTTGTCCACCTGGTGCGGCGCATGGGTTGCAGCCGGTGCGTAGTACAGAAAGAAAGGTTTATCCGGCGCCACTTTCTTTTGCCGGTCAATATAGGCTATCGCTTTATCTGTTATCTGCTCGTTTAAATGCCTGCCGTCGGGCGTAACATGTGCATTATCTTCCACGAGGTCCGGCTTATACTGGTCAGTTGCCGAGCCCAGGAAGCCAAAGAAATGTTCGAATCCTTTGCCGGAAGGCCATCGGTCAAAAGGCCCGGCATCCGTAGCATCTTCATCCGGCGTCAGGCCGTATTTTCCTACGGCAAAAGTATTATAGCCATTGTCGCGCAATATTTCGGCAATTGTACCGGCAGAAGAAGGTATTCTGCCATCCCATCCGGGAAAACCGGCAGAAGAACCAATATGTGAGAAGCCACCCTCGTGCACAAAATGGCTGTTGCGGCCGGTTAATAAGGCGGAGCGGGTGGGGGCGCATATAGCTGTTGTATGAAAGTTTGTATATCGCAGGCCGTTATTGGCAAGGCGATCCAGGGCAGGCGTGCTGATCAATCCGCCAAATGCGCTGCTGGCGCCAAAACCCACATCGTCCAAAAGGATAAGCACAACATTGGGCGCGCCTGCCGGCGCTTTGGGAACCGGCGCCCACCACTCTTTTGATTCTGCCAGGGTTTTGCCTATTGTGCCTTTAAAAGCAGTATCTGTTTGCGCCTGCATTTTTAAATGGGCGCCGGCAATGATCCCCCAAAATAAAATATATCTTTTCATATATTACACTTTTGAAACAGATACCATGAAGCTTGTTTAAAATCACTCTATATTGAACCGCATGCCTGCCCGGAGGGCAGGCATGCGGTTGATTTTTTTATGTTTAAACAAGTTCATTGATCCATATAAAATTATTACCACCCGGTATTTTGGGTAAGCAATGGATTATTGTCTATTTCCGTTTGGGGTATTGGATACAGATAATGTTTTGCTGCTACATTGGTTTTACCAACGGTTTGCAGGCTGGTAATAAGTATGCCGCTGCCGCTGGCATCTTTCTCCCTGATCAGGTCAAACCAGCGCTGGTATTCATACGATAATTCAAGCCGGCGTTCCAGGTAAACAGAATCCCTGAACTGAGCCTGGGTTAAACCGGAAAGATCAGACAGGCCGGCCCTTTCACGCACCCTGTTCAGGGATGCATAAGCTTTAGCGGTGGGGCCGTTCACCTCATTTTCAGCTTCCGCATGTATCAGCAAAATCTCTGAATACCGCAGTATGGTAACATTGGTGGATGACTGGTAAGAATTGGCGGCATAATCGGGATCCCACCATTTATTCCAGAAAGGCGTGGAATCATTAACTACAGCGGGATTGCTTAAAGCCAGCCCATATTGATTTGAATTGGTAGGGCTGGTAAAAGAACGAACGAATGTAACATCCCTTCTCGTGTCTGCCGGGTTGTATATTTTATAAATGCTGTAATAATCATCATCCCCTTTTGTATAGTATCTCACCATGTGGGCGTAATTGCCGCTTAGGCCGGGAATGGAGGTATAAATGGCCCTGTAGGTTTCAGCATTAGTCTGGCCGTTAGCGTTGGCCAGCATCTGGGCGGAAAAAAGATGCTCCACCCCGTTTTCATAAGCCGGCAGGAAAACATGCGAATAATCCTCAAAAAGATCATATCCATACGTTCCTGTGCCGCCGTCTGATGCAGACAATACTTCTTCTGCTTCTGAAATGGCATTCTCATAGTATGCTGTTTCATTTAAAGGAAGGGAAGCGCGGATTAAATACACTTTCGCCAACAGCCCTTTGGCAGCGCCGGCAGTGGCCCGGCCCACGTCCGGCGAGCTATACGAATCAGGCAGGAGGCTGGCGGCATCGGAAAGGTCCGATATGATTTGGTCATACACGGAATCCGATGATGTCCTGGGCCTGTAATATGCAGAGGCCAGGACATCCGACTGGTATTCTGTTACCAGCGGCACATCGCCAAACAGCCTTACCAGGTTGAAATAAAAAAGCGCCCTTAAGAACTTGGCTTCCCCTGTCAGCCTGTTCTTTAATGTTTCGTCGCTAAATGTTATGTCAGGTATCTTATACAAAACAATATTGGCCTTTCTGATAGCCGCATAATGCTGCTGCCAGATCTCATACACACGCTGGTTACTTGCGTTGTGGGACAAAACAGACAGGGAACGCACGTCGCCATTGGTGGCGCCCGGCCCCGGGTCTTCATCGTCGCCTGCCATATCCATGCCGGTGTTAAATAAAGTATTGTACGGCGACTGAACGGAAGAAGTATTCAGGTGGTAATAAATGGCGTCCACCGCAGCCTCCGCATCGCTTTCCGTATTATAATACTGATCTTCGGTTAAAAAAGATTCAGGGGTTTCTTCTAAAAACTTTTTGCATGATAGTATGCCTGCCGTCAGGGCAAAAAATATAAAAAAAGCAATTAAATATTTCATTCGTACAAGTTTTATTTTTCAATAGTCTCATGGAACCTCGCTATGTACATTCTTCCTCCCGAAGCTGGTTCGGGACAGGTTGTGTGAGAAGAATTACCATGCCCGGTTTCATCTGTTTATTTTTTATGTTAGAAAGTAGCAGTTAACCCTGCCTGGTAAGATTTGGTGTTAGGATACACGGCGTTATCAACTCCTTTATTAATTAAAGTCTGGCCATTTCTGCTCACTTCCGGATCATATCCGGAATATTTGGTCCATGTGAAGGGGTTTTGCGCAGATATATAGACGTTGAGCGATTTTATTATCCTGGCGCCGGATAAAACGGATTCAGGAAATGAATAGCTCAACGAGATATTCTTCAGCCTGTAATAGGTGGCGCTTTCTATAAACCTGTCGGCCAGCGTTATAGCCGGGTTTTGGTAAGCCCGTTTAACATCGGTATTGGTATTGGTTGGCGTCCACCTGTTCAGCATCACTTTAGACCCGTTGGTATATCCGGTACCTAATTCTAACTGAGCCTCATTCTGGTTATATATTTTGCCGCCCACCGAGGCATAGAAAAAAGCGGAAAGGGTAAACCCTTTATAGCTGATCTCATTGGTGAGCCCGGCCGTGAACTTCAGCTTATTGTCAATTATAATCCTGTCGGCTGTGGTGATAGCGCCATCACCGTCAATATCTTTATACTGTTGCGCCCCTACCGCCACATCTGCTGAGGGCGTAAGCGGGGTTTCGCCTTCCTGTATCAGGCCATCTGTTTTATATACAATAAAAGAGCCTATAGGGTGCCCGACCGCAGCTATTGACGGATCGGCGCTGGAAGGTATGTATTCGGTTACGCCCGGGGTAAGGCTTAATACCTTGTTGGTATTCGTTGAAAATATCCCCATCGTTTTCCAGGTAACTGCGCCATCTATATTCAGGGTGGTTATGCTAAAATCAAAGCCTTTGTTGATGATGGCACCGATATTCTGGAATGTGGTGGAAGTTTGATTATTGCTAAGATCTGCCAGTCCCGATGTTCCGGACACGGTTCCTGTTAAAAGCAGGTCCGTTGTTTTCTTGCTGTAATAATCGGCGGTTATGGCAATCCTGTCGTTGAACAAGCTGATGTCTAACCCGCCGTCAAGCTGAAATGTTTTTTCCCAGCTTAACGTTTTGTTGGTAACAGAACTGGGCGCATAACCAACTACCGTGGTGCTGGAGAAGTTATATACGTAAGTTTCCAAATCGGCAAGAGACTGGTACGGGTCTATGCCCTGGTTTCCCGTGCTGCCTAAGCTGAACCTGAGCTTTAAATTATTAATATTTTTGACGTTTTTGAAAAAATCTTCTTTGCTTATGTTCCATCCTGCAGCTGCCGACGGAAAATATCCCCACTTATGGCCTTCGCCAAATTTAGAAGACCCATCAGCCCTTAAAGAAGCCGTTAAAAGATACTTGCTGTCATATATATAGTTAAACCTGCCCAAAAAAGATGACAGCGCCCATTCGCTTGCAGAAGAGGAAGGCGTTCCCGCTGTAGTAGCAGAACCTAAATCATTATACGTAAGCTCGTCAAAGCTGAAACCGTAAGAGTTGGCCGTATAACCTTTCGATTTTGACTGTTGCGCAGTAAAACCGGCCACCGCGTCAATATGCCCTTTTCTACCCAATGTGCCCTGATAGCTTATCGTATTTTCGTTAAGCCAGTCAGCCGTAAATTTTGAGCCGATGGTGGCATTTCCATCGGTGGAAGCCCCTTCATAGGTAGTACTTGGATAGTACAGGTTTTCCTTGTTATCAATTATATCTGTGCCCAGCAATACCTTGGCCTTCAATCCCGGCAGCAGCGTATATTCCCCGGAAATATTCCCGAGCAGCCGGTTGGTAATGGATTCATTCGTTACATTGTAAAGCGTATTGATAGGATTGGCATATACTGTTTCAAACGGGCTGTTAACCACAAAAGAGCCATCATCCTGGTATATTGGCAATGAAGGCGGTGTAAATAAAAGCCCCTGTATAATGGAATTGGGCGCTATATCGCCGGTTGCCCTTGTGGCGACAATGCTGGCGTTAAGCCTGAAGTTTGCGCTATATTGATGATCAATATTAACCCTTGAAGACAGGCGCTTGTAGCCGGAATTTATAATTACCCCTTCCTGCTGCAGGTAATTGCCCGATATGGCAATGCTGGTTTTTTCCGATCCGGTTAATATGGATATGCTATGGCTTTGCATGGGAGCCGTTTGAAAAGCGGCAGCCTGCCAGTCTGTACCCTCCCCGCTGGTATCTAAGCTATACCCGCTCACGGTGGGCAACGTCACAGTTGTGCCCGAATTGGTAGCCGCGTCTTCTCTTAAATCCCACCATTCTTTGGCATTTAACAAGGGCAGCGTTCTTATAACCTTCTGAATGCCGTAATATCCATCGTAATTGATGGAGGATTTATTTCTTGAGCCCTTTTTTGTGGTGATGATAACCACACCGTTAGCCCCTCTTGAACCGTAAATAGCCGTTGCAGAGGCATCTTTTAATACATCTATTGATGCTATATCGCTTGGGTTTAAGGTGGACAGCGGGTTTAAATTAGGGCCTACCGCCACACCCGAATTGGTAACACCGTAGCTGTTATTAACAGGAAAACCATCAATTACGTACAGGGGGTCGCTGCTGGCATTAATGGAATTGCTGCCCCTGATCTGCACGCTGACGCCGCCGCCGGGCTGGCCGGATGTTTGGGTAACCACCACACCCGAAACCGACCCCTGTAATAAACGTTCTGCCGAGGCAACCGGCTGGTTTTTTACAACCGAAGGAACGGAAGCTATGGAACCTGTCAGGTCGGTTCTTTTCTGTGTTCCATAGCCTATGGCTACCACTTCGGTTAACTGGTTGGCGGCTTCTGCCAGTTGAATATTGATCAGATCGCCCGAAGCCAATACTTCCTTAGACTGATAACCCACATAACTTACAACCAGTGTAAGCGGCAATTCTTGAGCGGTTAATAATTTAAACTCGCCCTTTTGATCGGTAGTGGTACCATTTGTAATGCCCTTAATCTGGATAGAAACACCGCTTAATCCCTGCCGTGTAGCGCTATCTGTTATCCTGCCTTTTATAACTGTATTGATAACCGGGTTTTGGCTGTAACCGCGAAGATGAAAAAACAATGAGAACAGAAAAGTGATGGAAAAAACAAAGTTAAATTGACCTGATACAAAAACTGGTTTCTTACTTCGGTGAAGTAACGATTTTAGAAAATGCATAAATTTGATAAGATTTAAATGTTAGAGTGAACCAGACCAACGCCAATTGAATTCTGGTTCATTAATTTAAGCTGGAGCCGTTGTTGGTAAAACAATGGCTTTTTTCTATTGAATTATGGAATAATGGTACAACTGTGCGTGAAGCACATACATCGGAATGAATATGTAAGCAGAGTATGCATAGTTTTGAATCTCATGTTGTTGCTTGCTTATGTTTTGCCTGGCGCGAAAGTAAAGCATTTATTTATTATTTTAAATAATTCCTATAGAATTAATAGGAATTATTTAAAATACTGCTTGCGAAATCAATCTTCCGGAAGCTGTTTAAGCAGACTATTACCCCAATTGCGGGCTTTTATAATTAATTATAATGCGCAAGGGATAAATTAGTGAATAATGTTTCTTTTGTCAGACCTCACCCCCAACCCCTCCCGAATGGTCGGGACAAGTTCGCCAAAGGAGAGGGGAGCTAAAACCGAACAACACAAAATCACTTTTTTACACCTTGCAGCGTATATATTATGATGCCTGAATTGTATGAGAGCTGATGGCCGCTTTTATTATTTGTTATTTATTGATGGTATTGCTCATCCGAAACTTTCTCCATCCAGTCAACCACTTTTCCATGCAGGTTTTCCTGTATGGCGATATGCGTCATACCCGTTGTGGCTGTTGCGCCATGCCAGTGCTTTTCGTTTGCTTCAAACCAAACTATATCTCCGGGATGAATTTCTTCAACAGGGCCGCCTTCCTTCTGCACCCGGCCACAGCCTGCCGTTACAATTAATGTTTGCCCCAGCGGGTGTGTATGCCAGGCTGTTCTTGCACCGGGCTCAAATGTAACGGAGGCGGCCGCTGCGCGCCTTGCACCATTTGGCTGAAACAAGGGGTCAATGCGCACTGCGCCTGTAAACCAGTCTTCCGGCCCCTTGCCGGAAGGTTGCGACCCCACTCTTGTTATTTCCATGATATTGAATTTAAACCGATGTTATATTAATTATACGCTGCCGTATTCTAAGTGAATTGAGTGGTAAGTTATGGGCCCTCACGATTCCACTCAGCCTTAACTGACCACTTTTTATTTTTAGATTATTGCACTACCTCCTGAAATTTACAGCGAGTCATTTTGAAGCTGTTTGTTTTATGTTATCAAAAAAGGGCCGCTTAAAAAAGCGTCTTTTTAAGCAGGCATCTATTCTGCTGATAAGACAAATTTATTTGCCTGTTCTTTCCTGCAAATGCTGCGGATACCATGCGCCGCGCACTTCAACAGTGGCAACAGCACCGTTCATTTCTTTAAAATTATCATCACTTAAATTGATGGAAGCAGCGCCTGCATTTTCTTCCAGGCGGTGCATTTTCGTTGTACAGGGAAGAGGAACGATCCACGGTTTTTGCGCCGGTAACGCTTTGCCCGGCAGGCTAAACAGCAAGCGCAACACCGTTGTCATTCAGGTTTGATATCTTAAACCTGGCTGCAAAGGCCCGCATACGCTGCAGCACGGAGGATATTTCGTTCTGCCTGTGTTGCGGCAAATAATCATGCAGGCTTATCTCATGCGTGAAGTAAACATCAGAATCAATAATTTCTTTAGGTGTCCTGCCCGAAAAAACTTTTATGTACAGCATCAGGATGCCTTTGATAATGCTGCTGTCGCTATCTCCTGCATAATAAACTTTGCCGTCTTTATAAGCAGCATCCAGCCATATCCTCGACCGGGTGAGCCTGATCATTTTATCATCCGTTCTTTCCACCGTTGTAGCGGCAGGAAACGATGTGCCCAAATTTGCAAAATGCCTCAAATACCTGAATTTGCTTTTAACCTGGCCAATGATGGCATCAAACTCTTCAACGATCTTGTCCTGAACTTTGTTTAGATGCATAATAACAGTTTTTAAGCGTTACAAAATATAATTTAGCATACAGTGTTAATCCTTCTTATCTGCAATGATCAGTGCAGATGGAATATCTGACAGCCATAAACTTTTTGATTCCACTAATTTCTTCCAGCTATCCAGGCTGGTAAGCATAAGGTGGTATTGTTTCAGCAATTCCTTTTTCACCACCCGCTCGTTATATAGCCTTATGTGGTTAGGCGCTATCTGTTCAATGGCCCGGATGCGTTCCCTGGCAACAGCATTGTTTTTTACAATGCCTGATGCATCGGAAATAGTTACCTGGGCGCCGGTATTGTGTATCAGTTTCTGCGCATAATCAATAAGCATAATATCACTGTCATCAACCACAGGAATTAAAACCTGCTCAATGGCCTGCAGGCCCTTATCAATTAAAATGCCTACCGGTACCTGCGATTTTGAAATGATCTGCCTTGTATGTTCATCAAATGGCGCTGCATCAAAAATGTTGTCTTTACCGGTAACGGTGTTCAATAACGTTTCGGGATTAATAATGCGCGTGGTATAGCCGAGCAGCCTGCCTAAAAAACTGCCTTCATATATGGATTCGCGCAGGTTAATCAGCAACAGGTCGTAGTCGCCTTTATTGGCCACGTTGGTTATTTCACTGTCTATGTCTGTAGATGCTTTAAACAGCGTAATGATCTTCCTGTTAAGGCTGATGGATTCATCCACTACCGGTTTAAATGTTTTTGTTTCATATTCTTCCGTATCGTAATAGTGCAGTTCATTTACCGGGGATAGATGCAGCGCTGTAAGCGAGGCATTGCCGTCTAGTTTATGGGTAAATGCATGGGCCAGCCTCAGCAGGCTTTTGCCTGGTTTGGGCTGATCGAATGAGAACAGTATTTTATACTTGCTTATTTCTTTAAGCTCCAAAGGCATTTCCTGCGGTTTGGATTTGAATATCCAGTTAATAAGGTCAAGCGCCGGCCCGGTCATGAAAGTGGTTATGAGGGCCATTAATACCATTATTGAAAAAATTCCGGGGGTTAAAACGCCCAGGTCGTAACCAATATTCAGCACTACCAGCTCCATCAGGCCTCTTGTGTTCATGAGTATGCCTAAAGAAAGACTGTCTTTCCAGCTTTGGCCAACAAATTTGGCAGCGAGAGCGCTTCCCAAAAACTTGCCGGCAACAGCTATAATAATAATCAGCCCGGTAAGCTTCCAAAGCCCGGGATCATTTAATAAGCCCACCTGTGTTCTTAAACCTGTAAACACAAAAAACAAAGGCAGCAATATTATCAGCGCCACATCTTCTACCTTTTCTATAAACAGGTTGCGAAACTTTACGTTATCGGGCATGATGGCGCCGGCCATAAAGGCGCCAAATAAGGCATGAATACCAATGCTCTCGGTAATACAGGCTGAAACAATAAGCGTAAGAAAAAATATGGCAACAATCGGCTTCGTTAAGCTTTCTTTGGAGTTGTAGATATTACCTATGCGTGACAGGAAAGGGCGGATCACTTTTATCATAAACAGTACATAGGCAGCTGCCAGGATGATGGTATATAACGAGCTTACGAAAGAACCGGCTTTTGTAATGGCTATAACCGCAGCAAGTATGCACCAGGCGGTAATATCATCGGCAGCCGCGCAGGTAATGGCAACCGTGCCCAGCTTTGTTCTTCCCAAGCCGCGTTCCTGCACAATTCTTGCCAGCACCGGAAATGCTGTAATGCTCATGGCAATGCCTATGAATAAGGCGAAAGATAAAAACTGCACCGTTTCAGGCGCAAAGGAATGGTAGATGAAGTAAGCTAAACCCACGCCCAGTGCAAACGGGAAAATGATGCTCGCATGGCTGATAACAATAGCTTCCCGGGTTTTTTTCCTGAACACTTTAAGGTCTAATTCCATGCCTACAATAAACATGAAAAGAATTAAGCCGATCTGGCTGAGGAATTGCAGGTTGCCCAATGACTGCCTGGGGAAAAGAACTGCGGAAACGTCAGGAAAATACAGGCCCAGCAGCGAAGGCCCCAGCACTATGCCGGCTATCATTTCGCCCACCACGGTTGGCTGGCCGATTTTTGTGCATATCCATCCAAAAAACTTAGCGGCAAGTATAATGGCAACTATCTGTATAAGCAAAAGCGTAAGCGGGTGGGCGAGGTTTTGCGTAAGCGATTCTGTAAATTCAATCCATTCCCCTTTTACGGAAGAAGGGACCACTATAGGCCGTCCCTGTTCCAGTTTTGTGCCACGGGAAATAATCCGGTAAATAAGCAGTGAAAACCCGCCGATCGTACCAACATAAAAAGCCGTGTACTTAAATTTACGCATCAATCTTCTTATTCAGTTGTCTTAAAATACAATCACAATCAGCAAGCTGATTTGCCTTAACCTTGCCGGTTTGCGGGCTGCGCCAACGCGAATATGCAATCACAAGAGGAAATTTAAAACGCATTGCATATAAAGCCCCTATAAATGTAATGAGGCGGGGAAAAAATGTAATAAGATCAAAGCCTTACTTTTTGAATAAAGTCTTTTTTATAAGCCTCGCTCAATGTAAGCCTTAAAGTGCCGCCCTGTGCTGAAGGGATATTGGTGGTAATCTCATCAGCAGAAAAGACCTGCACCGTTTTCAATGAGATCATTTCTTTTTTATTCACCCTTACAAATTCATCGTGCGGCAACAGGCCCTGCAGTTTTTCAAATGAAATGTTTTTCAGCGTGATGATTGTTTGGTCATACAGCAATGCCACCTTATCGCGGCTGTCTATGTCTGATGCTTTAATGTAGCAGAGATTGTTAAAGTAAACCAGGGCTTTGCCCTTGTCTGTGTTAAGCTGAATGAATTGCGTTCTTGCGGTTTTGTTTTCCAGCCGGTTTTTTATTTTATGCACGGCCTGCCGCAGCCTTTCTTTTTTTACGGGCTTTCTTACATAATCCACCGCATCAAGGTCGAAGGCTTCGGCCGCATATTCTTTATATGCGGTAATAAAAATCACGGGCTTTTCATGCAGCATGCCGGCCACCTGCAAACCATTCATTGCCGGCATTTCAATATCAAGGATGCAGAAATCAAATTCAAGCGCCGGCAATTCCTGTACCAGCAGCTTCGGGTTATTAAAAGCTTTCGCCACTTCTATTTCCGGCAGTTGCTCACACAGCATTTTCAGGTAAGTTAACCCGGGCAACTCATCATCGAGCAGCAAGCATTTCAGTTTTGTGTTCAAGCAGATTGATTTTTAAATGTGCAATATGAACGTCATTTTCTATAAACCGCTCAAGTTTAAAATGGTTTTTATAAATGATGCGCAGGCGTTGTTCCAGCGTAGCGGCGCCTATGCCGCCTTTCTCTTTTTCAATAGGTGTTTTTGTTGATATTTTGTTTGACACGGTAAGGGCAAACTGATCGTTTTTAAATTCGAATATGATGGAGATAAAAGCATCTGCACTTTGAAGATCGGCGTGCTTAAAAGCATTCTCAATAAGGTCTATGGAAATGAGCGGCGCCAGTAAGCGCTGCTGGTATAGCGGCTCCGTTTCATCAATTTTTGTTTTTACCTTAAGCTCAAAAAGCGGGCTTAATTTTATTTTATTGACCTCGATGAGGCTTAATGCAAATTCAATTTCATCTTTTGGCGTAACAAGCTTATTCCGGCTTTCATACAAAATATAATCGAGCACGTTGCTTAATTTTTCCAGGGCAAAATAGGTTTGATAGGCATGCGATTGTATAGAATTAAGAATGTTTTTAAACAAATGCGGGTTCAGCCTCGATTCAAGGGTTTCAAGCTGCAATGCATTCACCTGTTTTTCTGTCTGCTGAAACCTGTTTTCAATTTCACCCCTTCTCCGTTCTGCTTTTACCAATCTTGCCATGAGATAGGCAATCACAGCCAGCAGCAATATGCCTGCTGCCATCAGCATGTATAAGAGATATACCGGTATAGTTAATGTGCGCATCAATACTGTTTAACAGCGCTAAATTAGAAAGAATAGCCGTATGCCTGCATGGAAACAGAACAGGTTCCTGTTCTGCTGCCTTCCGGCTGCTTTCAAACTTTGTTTTGATGATCTTTGAATACAACCCATCGGTTCGGGTTTGGGCGCGGTAACGGGTTGTGATTTGCTTTCAAACTTTGTTTTGATGATCTTTGAATACAACAAGGCACGGTTGCAATTATTTGCTTTCCCAGTTGTGATTTGCTTTCAAACTTTGTTTTGATGATCTTTGAATACAACTCTACTTTTTCCCGGGCTACAGATTAGGCAGTTGTGATTTGCTTTCAAACTTTGTTTTGATGATCTTTGAATACAACCAATTGGTTGGTAAGTGCAGCGCTGCGGATGTTGTGATTTGCTTTCAAACTTTGTTTTGATGATCTTTGAATACAACATCTTCCGTACATTAAAGGCGAAGCGGATTGTTGTGATTTGCTTTCAAACTTTGTTTTGATGATCTTTGAATACAACAACTATGCCTTTTAAGTTATCTGCCCGGTTGTTGTGATTTGCTTTCAAACTTTGTTTTGATGATCTTTGAATACAACAAGGTGCGCGCATTAACGAGCGCACAGGTGGTTGTGATTTGCTTTCAAACTTTGTTTTGATGATCTTTGAATACAACCTTCATCATTTATTATCAGCAACGTTTCCCGTTGTGATTTGCTTTCAAACTTTGTTTTGATGATCTTTGAATACAACCATATCCATACTTAAACCGGTAGGCAGATTGTTGTGATTTGCTTTCAAACTTTGTTTTGATGATCTTTGAATACAACTTAACGCAATCTACTATTTATAATCTACTTGTTGTGATTTGCTTTCAAACTTTGTTTTGATGATCTTTGAATACAACCTATATAGTGCGGCGTGCCTGTCGTTTTTGTTGTGATTTGCTTTCAAACTTTGTTTTGATGATCTTTGAATACAACTTTCAGAAACATTAAGTTGAGAGAAGTATGTTGTGATTTGCTTTCAAACTTTGTTTTGATGATCTTTGAATACAACCTACTATGTAAACCCTTCAATAAATGACACGTTGTGATTTGCTTTCAAACTTTGTTTTGATGATCTTTGAATACAACTTTTTCATAATCAGGCATTGGCGCAACACGTTGTGATTTGCTTTCAAACTTTGTTTTGATGATCTTTGAATACAACTAAAATTCTTGCTCTCCCTGCCTGAAGAACGTTGTGATTTGCTTTCAAACTTTGTTTTGATGATCTTTGAATACAACGCAATGCGCCATTTACGTCTTTCATCTTACGTTGTGATTTGCTTTCAAACTTTGTTTTGATGATCTTTGAATACAACAGGTTAAGCAGGAAGTAGCGGCAGCATTAGTTGTGATTTGCTTTCAAACTTTGTTTTGATGATCTTTGAATACAACTTCTTGCTTGCGTTAAAAAAGTTTAGCCACGTTGTGATTTGCTTTCAAACTTTGTTTTGATGATCTTTGAATACAACCCTTTTCATAATTTGGCATTGGAGCTATACGTTGTGATTTGCTTTCAAACTTTGTTTTGATGATCTTTGAATACAACCAAGCTGCTGACATGCTGCTTGAAACTTCGTTGTGATTTGCTTTCAAACTTTGTTTTGATGATCTTTGAATACAACAAATGACCTCAACAGGCTCCGCGCCTGGGAGTTGTGATTTGCTTTCAAACTTTGTTTTGATGATCTTTGAATACAACTAAATATCGGCATGAAGATGGAAAATATCGTTGTGATTTGCTTTCAAACTTTGTTTTGATGATCTTTGAATACAACTCTCGGAATAGGCGCCCAGTCGCTCATCAAGTTGTGATTTGCTTTCAAACTTTGTTTTGATGATCTTTGAATACAACTCCTTTCCAGGCGCTTCACGCGCTTATCAAGTTGTGATTTGCTTTCAAACTTTGTTTTGATGATCTTTGAATACAACCCTCTGACAGAGATGGGAGAACCTGACTATGTTGTGATTTGCTTTCAAACTTTGTTTTGATGATCTTTGAATACAACTGGCCGATACCAGCGCGCATACAAAGCCCAGTTGTGATTTGCTTTCAAACTTTGTTTTGATGATCTTTGAATACAACAAAGAAGTCTTGAAGTATATAATATCCATAGTTGTGATTTGCTTTCAAACTTTGTTTTGATGATCTTTGAATACAACGTATGCCTACCTTTTTCATATTGTTTATTTGTTGTGATTTGCTTTCAAACTTTGTTTTGATGATCTTTGAATACAACATATGATTAAGCACCGAACTAAGGTCTGTTGTTGTGATTTGCTTTCAAACTTTGTTTTGATGATCTTTGAATACAACTTAATTAATCTAAAGCCAGGCATAATGCCTGTTGTGATTTGCTTTCAAACTTTGTTTTGATGATCTTTGAATACAACTTGTATATAAACTGGATTTTGTCTCAAAAGTTGTGATTTGCTTTCAAACTTTGTTTTGATGATCTTTGAATACAACTTACGGACGGGTGTGTTAATTTACCGTCTTGTTGTGATTTGCTTTCAAACTTTGTTTTGATGATCTTTGAATACAACGGCCAGGTGCGGCGTTGCCGAATATGCAGAGTTGTGATTTGCTTTCAAACTTTGTTTTGATGATCTTTGAATACAACGCATGGATTAAAGATACCGCTTGGCAAAGAGTTGTGATTTGCTTTCAAACTTTGTTTTGATGATCTTTGAATACAACCCCATTCCCATGTATCCACATGCTTAGAAAGTTGTGATTTGCTTTCAAACTTTGTTTTGATGATCTTTGAATACAACCTCCCGACATGGTATAAGGCTGTAAATCATGTTGTGATTTGCTTTCAAACTTTGTTTTGATGATCTTTGAATACAACTCTCCCCAGCTGTTTTGAAAGATAAAAACAGTTGTGATTTGCTTTCAAACTTTGTTTTGATGATCTTTGAATACAACCTGCTATGCTGGCTGACGAACATGTACTCAGTTGTGATTTGCTTTCAAACTTTGTTTTGATGATCTTTGAATACAACCATATTCGACAATCAGAAGAAAGCATTTTAGTTGTGATTTGCTTTCAAACTTTGTTTTGATGATCTTTGAATACAACCAAGCTGCTGACATGCTGCTTGAAACTTCGTTGTGATTTGCTTTCAAACTTTGTTTTGATGATCTTTGAATACAAC
>NZ_JASGEX010000179.1:0-15214 GCF_047606085.1 Parafilimonas sp. | reverse complement strand
TCTCATACTTAGCGTGTACCAATATACATTTTATAAAGTCATCCTTGCTTATACAGCATGATTATGAGATTCCCGCCTTTCCGATAAACCGGAACAGGTCGCGGGAATGACGTGCAGGAATGTGAGATCATCTTACAATCCTATAAAGCAGGTGCAAACAGCCAATGCACAAATTCATCCTGTGTTTACTATAATTTAAAATGTAAAAGCTAAGAAAGAAAAATACTACCAGTCTTTCTCTGGTTGCATTGTATTGTTCTTATCCTGAAGTTTTTGCTGCAATTGTTTTTCCTGGTTGCGCAGTTCATTGAATTTTTGCTGCATCATATCTTTATTCAACGGCTTTTGTTTTTGCTGCTGTTGCTGCTGCTGATTTTGTTGCTGCTGGTTTTTTGGCCTGCTTTGTTGCTGCTGTTGTTTTAATTCATTCAATGCTTTCTGAAGGTTTTCCCTTGCATCATCATCATCCGGGTTTTCTTTTAATGATTCCTTGAATGCCGCAATGGCTTTTAATAAATCTTTCGCTTTTACATAAGCCAGCGCCTTATTATAGTTGGCATCAGATTTTAAAGAATTGAGCGATGCATCTTTAATTACGTCATCATAATTTTTACCGGCTTCACCCAGCTCATTTTGTTTTTGCAATGCATTGGCGAGATTGAAGCGCGCTGTATTGTTAGCCGGACTTTTTCGCAAAGCATTTTTGTAAGCTTCAACCGCTGTTTTATAATCGCCTTTGCGGTAAGCCTCATTGCCTTTGTTTATCCCGTTATTGGCGGGTTGCGCCATAATGCCGGCAGCAAAACACATCATCAATATGGTAAAAAGATATTTCAGCTTGCCTGTATTTTTCTTTTTGTTTCAGGAATAAAAATTTCTGCAACTAACAGCAGCAACGCCATCAATACAAAAACGCTGTACAAAGAACTGTATTGTTTTTCGCCACCCCCCGTTTCTATGGCTTTCTTTTCCATGCCATCTAAAATAGCGGCAATATTACTGGGAGATGAGCCTGCATTATCAAGATGAAAATAGGCGCCGCCTGTTTGCTGCGCTATCTTCCTTAATTCTTCTTCATTCAATTTGCTTATAATAGTTTGCCCGTTCCTGTCAACCTTATATGCATTGGTGCCGGGCTCCATGATGGGCGCCCCGTTTACACTGCCCACGCCTACCGTATTTACAATAATGCCATTATCGCTTAACTGCTGCAATATGGCTTCAGAACCGGGATCATGATCTTCACCATCAGAAATTAAAACGACGGCCTTGTATTTTTTTTCTTCTGAATTGAATGAACCGGCACATAAACGCAAGGCATCGCCAACCACTGTTCCCTGCACAGGCGCCGCTTCGGGCGAAGCATTGGAGACATATAATTTGGATACGGCAAAATCTGATGTAAGCGGCATTTGCAAAACGGCGCGACCGGCAAAAACCACAAGCCCTACACGGTTATCATCCAGCTTATCAATGAGATTATTTACAAATTGTTTTGCCGCATCAAGCCTGGAAGGCTTTACATCTTCGGCCCACATGCTTTTGCTTACATCCAATGCAATCATTATATCAATGCCGGCGCGTTTTTCCTCTTTACCCACAACAGGCTTTCTTAAATTGGCCGCAGCAATGATTAACAGCAGTATGCTTGTAGCAATTAATATAAATTTCAGCTTATACTTTTTATCATCATAATTCTTTGTAAGCTGATTGATCAGCTTTTCATCACCCAGCGCTTTCTTTACTTTTTTCTTCCATTGCAATACAGAAAAAAGCAGCAAAGCCAGCGGTATAATTATCACCAGCCCTGTAAGATATGCCGGATGTTCAAATTGAAACATAATGTGATGGCTGCAAGCTACAAGCATTAAGCCAATTGCATAATTTAAAACTTAATTTTTATGGTTTGGTTAATGAATTGCAGAGAGAAGAACATTAAGATTGCAGTGCCATTAAAAGCTGAATACTTATTTTTAGAAGAATGCGCAATAAGAAGTCAATGAGGTTTAGTTAAGGTTTAAGTTTTGAAATATTCAATAATCCCCGCCTGACCGAATCAGTCGGGCAGGAATGCTCAATATTCAATTTACCAATGTTTACCATTGAATTTTATGGCGGCTTTATGCGGAAACTGCTCTCAGAAATTAATCCTGCTTTAATAATGCTACGCAACCCTTACTTATTCTGAAAGCATGACAATACAATCATCAGATGCTGCATAAAGCTTTCGCAGAAGCAATAAATGTATCATCGTGTTGAGGTCATTTGCGGAATGACGTACGGTAATTGAAGGCATAGCTGAACGTACCGGCACAAACGGGAAAATAAAATCAATATATTTTCGTGATCCCGATAATAATCTTATTCAAGTAAGCAATTATTAAATGATGAAGCCAGAATTCAGGCTTGTTGTGGATTTTCGCGTTTTCAGGGCACTCCTAATTAAAATAAAAACCGTTGCAATTACCTAACTTACCTGTCGCATATAACTTCTCAAAAATTCTTTAGGTGACTTTTTTACCACGCTTTTAAACACACGGTTAAAATTAGTAATGCTGTTAAAACCTGTGTTGTAGGCAATACTTGCAATGGTATCGTTGCCGTTTTCCATTAATTGCTTGCAGGCCTCATTAATTCTTACCTGGTTAACAAAGCCAACCAATGTGTTGTGCGTATGTTTTTTAAAATAGCGGCAAAATGCCTGCGGCGTCATGTAAGCTAATTTCGACACCTGTTCAAGCGTTATGGGTTCTTTATAATTACGCATGATGAAATTATAAATGTTAGCTATGCGTATGCCTTCATTATCGTTGCATATTGAAATTTCCGATTTGGTTGATAAAGGCTCAAGCTTTTCAATTGATGAAAGTGTTTTCAAAAGGTTTATAAAAAGCAGGAACTGTTCTACGCCATCCGTAGTGCTTATCTTTTTAATTTTGGCAGAAGCTTCGGCTATTTTGTTTTTAGGAATGCGAAACCCATGGTTTTGCTGGTTTATAAACTGCTTTAGCTGCTTTAATTCGGGTATAGAAAAAAACGGTGAAAGCTGTGCATCTACACTAAAGAATATATCAATGGAATGGGTTCGCTTAGCGTTATTGTTTTCAAAATAAGACGGGTCGCTTTTAAAAACATGGGGCTGGTTGGCGCCTATCCAGAAAATTTCATCCGAATGAAAATTATGCATATTGTTGCCTGCTACCAATGTGCCTTCTCCATCAATTATCCAGGTTAGCTGCACTTCGTTATGCCGGTGCAGGTAAGGATAAAAATTGGGAAGCTTCTCTTCCTTAATTATAATTGATTTGTTGGCCGGCACCGGCAGGGTAAATTCGAGAATTTTCATAATTGAAATAAATGTCGGTGATACAATTATTTTAAAGCCGCTTCGAATTTACGGATATTATCCCAATACATTTCAATATTTATTTAACAGGGTTAAAACTGTGCTATAGTTGATTAATTACTCATGCATTGTAAACAACAAGTTAATATCAGTAAACAATTTGTTAATATTCTTGAAAGCATGCGGCAAAGACTATAATAGTTTTGGCAACAATTATTTTCCAATCTATTTAATCATTCTGCGTATGCTATGCATTTCCAAAACTTTCAGGGTACAGCAATTGTTGTACCTGGCTGTCTTATTATTTATCACGTTGCCGGTTTTCAGCCAGCAATCTTTACAAGGTAAAGTTGTTGATTCGGCAGGCAACCCGGTGCCCGGGGCAACTGTTCGCATTAAAAACAGTAAAGCAACTGCTGTTACAAACAACGAAGGAAGCTTTACAATAAAGGGCGCGGTTAACAGTGTGCTTATTGTATCAAGCATTGGCTATGCTGAACAGGAAGTGGCCGCCGGCAGCCAGTCAGATATTACCATCACATTAAGTTTATCATCAGCAACATTGAATGAAGTGGTTGTAACGGCTTTAGGTGTGCGAAGAGAAAAGCGTAACCTGACTTACAGCACGCAGCAGGTAAACAGCGATGAAATTACCAAAGCACAGGAGCCTAATGTGCTTAATACAATATCTGGCAAGGTGGCCGGCGTGCAAATTACCAGCACTACCGGTGCGCCCGGGAGCGCCTCTTCTATTATAGTAAGAGGAATAACTTCTTTAACCGGCGATAACCAGGCCCTGATAGTGATAGATGGCGTACCCATGAATAATGATGAAACTGACGGCGGCGGCGACGGCGGCGCCGGCACCAACAGGCTGGCTGATATAGACCCCGGCATTATTGAGAATATCAACATTTTAAAAGGAGGCGCTGCAACGGCTTTATATGGTTCTGCCGGCGCCAGGGGTGTGGTGCTGATAACTACCAAAAATGGCAACGGGAACAGGAAGCCTGCAGTTACTTTATCATCGTCTGTTTCTGTGGAAGACGCCATACTGCCGCCGCGGCAAATGACCTACGCACAGGGAAGCGATGGCATATATTATGACGGCGAAACCGTAAAAACAAGTACTTCGTGGGGGCCGAGAATAGACACTTTGTACGACGACGATGGAAATAAAGTGCCGTTTTACAACCAGTTAAAGCTGTTTTTCAAAACAGGTGTAACCAATAATAACTCGGTAAGTGTTTCGGGCGGCAATAACACCTCTGATTATTTTGCATCGTATTCCTATTTTAACCAAACAGGCACGGTGCCTAATACCAGCTTAGACCGGCATACCATGTTTACCAAATTTCGCTCACAAATTTTTGATAAGCTTTCTTTAAGCGCCCAGTTAAATTATTCTTATTCCAAAGACCTAAGCTCAAACCAGGGATATGGTTTGCAAAACCCGCTGGTAACTACATATATCGCCCCCATTTCGTATAACATGCTGCCTTACTTAGAAGAAGACGGCTCACAGCGTTTATATCGCTACAGCCGCGATAACCCTTACTGGGTATTGGATAACGTGCTAAATACCTCTGTTGTAAACAGGTTTTTGCCACAAATAACACTGAATTACGACGCTACAGACTGGCTGACCATAACAGAAAGGTTAGGCGCTGATATATATGCCGACCAATACAATTATCATGTAAACATCGGCGACATTTCTTATACCACCGGCAGGCTTATCAGCAACAACCAAAACTTCCGCCAGTTTAACCACGATTTAATTGTGCAGGCAAAAAAACAATTCGGGCAGTTTAATGCAACATTACTGGTGGGCAATAACGTTTTCAGCCAGCATTGGGACCAAATGTATGCCGTGGGCACAGGCCTTGCCCAATCCGGCTACTACAATATGGCCAGCGCTTCTACAGTTACGTATGATGAGTCGCAAACATTAAGAAGGAAGGTTGGGTTTTATGCCCAGGCAGAAGTGGATTATGATAAATACCTGGTACTGTCATTAACCGGCAGGATAGACAGAAGCTCGGTATTGGCACTGGACAACGGTTTTTACCCTTATGGTTCTGCAGCCCTTGGCTTTATATTTTCCGAACTGTTAAACGAGAATGTAAAAAAGGTTATAAATTTTGGTAAAGCCCGCATATCGTATGCTTCTGTGGGCAACGATAATGTAGGCCCATACGCAAACAGCACTCCGTATTACCAGGCATATACCAATGTATCTTTTCCATACAGCGGGCAAAACGGGTTTCTTATCAGTTCTTCCCTCGGCAATCCAAACTTAAAGAATGAATTGCAGAAAGAATTTGAAGTTGGCCTGGAAGCTAAATTTCTCAATAGCAGGCTTGGGTTTGAAGCCTCATACTACGTGAGGAACATGGCCGATTTATTATTGGAAAATATCACGCTGCCTTATTCTACCGGTTATGGTTCCACTACTATTAACTCAGGCAAAGTCCGCAGTAAGGGCCTGGAAATTTTATTAACTGCCACCCCGGTTAAAACAAAGAATTTCTCCTGGGATGTTACCATAAACTATTCAAAAATCAATACCAGGGTTTTAAAAATAGCCACCGATCTTCCCCAAACTTCAATAGGGTTTACGTATATAAAAGAAGGTTCCCCTTATGGCATGCTGTACGGAACAAAATATGCCCGGGATGATAACGGCAACATATTAGTTGATGATAACGGCCTGCCTTACGCAGCGGACGACCAGGGTTTTCTTGGTTCCGCTATGCCAGACTGGATCGGCGGCATCATTAACCAGTTCCGCTATAAAAACCTTAGCTTAAGTTTCCAGATAGATACAAGGCAGGGAGGCAAGCTGCAGAATGTGGATGAGTATTATAACCTGTTTTATGGTGTTTCAAAAATTACAGAAAAAAGGGATGATTTTGTGGTGCCCGGCATTGTTGCCTCAACCGGGAAAGAAAATGACATAGTGGTAGATGCACAAACCTATTTTCAAACCATCAGCTATATAACCGAACCGCAAATACAGGACGCGTCGTTTATCAAACTGCGCAACGTAAGTTTAAGCTATGCATTTAATAATTCGCCTTTTTTGAAAAAAATATTTAAAGAGGCAAACCTTACTTTAACAGGGCGTAATCTGTGGATACATAAAGCGGCAAACTTTACAGGCTCCGACCCGGAATCAAACAACACATTTGGTACCAGCAACGGCGCCCTTGGCGTATATACTTTCGGCACGCCAACATCCCGTTCTTATGGCTGCAGTTTAAAACTTACATTTTAAACCCTGCCTTATCCCGGATTAAACATTTCATTTCTAAAAGCTATTAAAATTTCAAGAATGAAACGCATTAAAACCTTCATATATCTTTTTATAACTGCTGCTTCCCTTACCGGCTGCAAAAAATTTATAGACGTAAACACAAACCCCAATACCATTAGTGCCGCATCTGAAGCGCTGATATTATCGCCCGTGGAAGAAGGCATGTCAAGCTATGTATGCGGCGGCTACAACGCCATACTGGTGAATTACTGGATGCAGAATATGACGCTGAACCAGGCAGTGCCTAACGATGTAACCTACGTGGTAACAAACAACAGCTTCGACGGGCCGTGGTACAACTTTTATGTTATATGCATGAACAACCTGTACCAGTTAAATTTAATTGCAATGACAAACGGCAATTCCATGTATGCCGGCATTGCCAAAACATTAATGGCCTATACGCTTGGTTCGGCTACCGACTTATGGGGCGATATTCCTTACTCAGAAGCATTTCAGGGAACAGATGTAACAACTGCATCGTACGATTCGCAGGAAAGCATTTACAGCAGCATCAGCACCTTGCTTGACAGCGCCATTACGCAGCTTAACAGCGGAGAAGGAACCTCGCCTGGCTCTGATGATTTCTTTTACAGCGGCGATATGGCCAGTTGGTTAAAGCTCGCCTATTCATTAAAAGCGCGCTACATAATGCACCTTACAAAAGCAGACGGCTATTCTGCCGCTACACAGGCAAGCCTTGCATTAACTGCTTTGGAAAATGGCATGACGGATTATAGTGACGATTGCTACTTTCCATATTCCGGCGAAACAACCGCTTCAGCGCCCTGGTACTGGAATTTTTATAATACCACTACAGCCATTATGGCCTCTACTTATGTAGATTCATTAAAAGCCCGCAGCGACCCCCGTATTGGCATTTTACTTACCGAGGCTACGAATACAGGTTTATATACCGGCAGTGTTATTGGTTCAGGCTTTACTGACCTGAATGATTATTCCGTAGCCGGCAGCTTTTACGGCGATGCCGCCTCAAACGGTTATGTATTCAATGCAGATGAAGCCTTGTTTTTAAAAGCGGAAGCCACATACTATGTATCCGGTTATGCCGCAGCAAGCATTATTTACAGGGAAGCAATTATAGATAATATGCTGAAATTAGGCGTAGATACCACTTCATCCGCAGCACAGTCTTATTTAACTGCCCGCGGTACATTAACCGCATCCAATGCCTTGCAAAGGATTATGGAAGAAAAAGCAGTTGCCAATTTCTTTTCAATGGAAAACTGGGTTGACTGGAGAAGGACCGGCTATCCTTCCTTAACAGTTATCAGCACAGCCAATGGCGCCCCGTCGAGCGTTACGGAAATACCCCGCCGGTTTTTATATCCTGAAAATGAAGTTACATCCAATCCCCAAAGCGTACAAAGCGCTGCAATTACAGACCGCGTTTGGTGGGATACCCAATAACTTTTTTGCATAGCTGGTTCAATAAAGCTCTTTCCTGCTTGGAGGAGCTTTTTATTTTCAGTTATCCAAACAGGGTCACGTTAATGATGAACCAGGCGCTATGCGGGGCGTCTTCGCCCCGCATCATTATTATATCGCTTCCGGCGATTTATTTTAATGGTTAATATTGATGAATGATTTATTAAAAAGCTTTCATCAAATAAACAATACATCAAATAATTTTGAAAAAAATTAATCACATGGCAATAGACTGGAAAGGCGTATTTCCCGCGCTAACAACTAAATTCAGCAGGCAGGACCAGCTTGACCTTCCTGCATTTGAAACAAACCTTACAGCACAACTGGAAGCCGGCGTTGATGGCATTATTCTCGGCGGCACCCTGGGCGAAGCCAGCGTATTAACGCTTGAAGAAAAAGAAGTGCTTGTAAAATTTTGTGTTGATAAAGTAGATGGCAAAGTGCCCGTTGTAATGAACATTGCAGAAGGCTCCACCCGCGAAGCGGTGCGCCAGGCAATATTGGCAAAAGAATGGGGTGCAGAAGGTTTAATGTTGTTGCCGCCCATGCGTTATAAAAGCGATCACCGCGAAACGGTTGAATATTTCAAAGCCGTTGCAGGCGCCACCCCCCTGCCTGTTATTTTATACAATAACCCCGTTGATTATAAAACAGAGATAACGCTCGACATGTTTGATGAGCTTACCGATGTGCCCACCATCCAGGCCGTAAAAGAATCAACAAGGGATGTTACCAATGTTACCCGCATGATAAACCGTTTTGGCGATCGCTTCAAACTGTTGTGCGGTGTGGACACGCTGGCCATGGAAGAATTGTTGCTCGGTGCGCATGGCTGGGTAGCCGGCCTGGTATGTGCTTTCCCTGCAGAAACCGTTGCCATTTACAGGCTCATCAAAGCCGGCAAAATTGAGCAGGCCATTCCAATTTACCGTTGGTTCATGCCGCTGCTCGAGCTTGATATTCATGCAAAGCTCGTGCAGTACATCAAGCTCGCTGAAGCGCAGGCGGGCATTGGCACAGAGTATGTGCGCGCCCCGCGCCTCACCTTAATAGGCAAAGAAAGGGAGCGTATATTAGGTATAATTAACAGCGCTTTGGCAGTGCGCCCCACCTTGCCCGAGTACCTTTCGCTTGAAGAAAAAGCCTTTGCTGTGTAAGATATTTTTATGGGGGTTACGGGCAGTTGTATTTCATGGCATCGTCCCTGAAGCCTGCCCCGCGCTTGATGCGGGGACGCAACACTTGTACAGTATATCATTGGGCAGCTAAGGCTTCCAATTCAAAACAGGCTTACAGTATGTAAACCTGTTTAATTTTTTTAACGCGTTGCCTCGCAACGCAGGTAACCATTATGCAACAAACATTAAACGCAGAAAAAAATACAGCCGCAGCCAACATTGATGGCGTAATGCAGAACGCACTGTATGCATTCAATCAGTACAAAAAATTTTCATCCGCAAAGCGCGCAGCCTTTTTAGAAACCATTGCAGATGAAATAGAAAAACTGCGCGAACAATTAGTGCCGCTTGCCAGCGAAGAAACCAATCTTCCGCTTGCCAGGTTAAACGGTGAAATAAGCCGCACCACAGGGCAGCTTACAATGTTTGCAGCATTAATTAAAGAAGGCAGTTGGGTAGAAGCCAGCATTGATACGGCAGATGCAAACCGCACACCGCCCAAACCGGATATACGCAAAATGCTGGTTCCTGTTGGGCCTGTTGTTGTTTTTGGCGCCAGCAATTTTCCGTTTGCATTTTCCACTGCCGGCGGCGATACGGCAAGCGTTTTGGCTTCCGGTTCAAGCGTTGTTATAAAAGCGCACCCGGCGCATCCTGAAACTTCTGCGCTTGTTTTTTCCGCTATGCAAAAAGCCATTGCCAAAACAGGCATTCCTCAACATACAGTGCAGCACGTAACCGATACAAGCAACGATGCAGGCAAAGCGCTCGTAATACATCCGCATACAAAAGGTGTTGGCTTTACAGGCTCTTTTGCCGGCGGCAAAGCCCTGGTGGAATATGCCCGCCAGCGCGAAATACCCATTCCTGTTTTTGCTGAAATGGGCAGCATCAACCCTGTTGTTTTCTATCCGGATACATTATCCAAAAATGCGGAAGCACTGGCCGCGCAATATGCAGCCTCCATCACATTAGGCGTTGGGCAGTTCTGTACTAATCCGGGATTGTTATTAGGCATAAAAAGCAAAGGCTTTGATAACTTCTTATCGGCGCTTGGAAAAGAGATAACTAAAGTCCAGCCACAGAAAATGTTGCATAGTGGTATATGTTTCTCTTATAAAAATGGTTTAAGTGAAATGCTGGAGCAGCAAGGCTTGCAGGTGGTTGCACAATCATCAACTGATGCTAATGACAATGAAGCGGTGGCATTAGTTGCCTCTGTTGATGCCAAAGCTTTTTTAAGCAATAAACATTTTACCGAAGAAGTTTTCGGCCCATATTCTTTAGCCATCATTTGCGATGATGCGGCTCAGTTGAAGCAGTGTTTGCAAAGTTTAAATGGCCAGCTTACATCAGGCATTATGGCAACAGAAAAAGATGTTGCCGATTATACTGATGTAATAGAATGGCAGCATACCCTTGCCGGGAGAATATTATTGAACAATGCGCCTACCGGTGTTGAAGTGTGCGCCAGCATGGTGCATGGCGGCCCTTATCCTGCCACAACAGATGCAAGGTTTACATCTGTTGGCACAACCGCTATTAAACGCTGGGTGCGGCCAATTGCCTTGCAAAACTTTTTTGATGCTATGCTTCCGGATGAATTGAAGAATGATAACCCTTTGGGCATTCTTAGGTTGATAGACAATGTTTATACGAGGGATGCGGTAAGGAAGGCCTAATGCAGGAATAAGGATAAAGACATAACCTTCGCTGTAAAATAATCTCCTGCATACATTTAGCTCTTTGTAATACAGAACCTGTTTTTATTTGGTTTACGCATTAGCGTTAAAGCACGTTGCATGCCTGTTACACACGCTTGGTGCTGATGGCATCTTGAATATAGCACAATGCTGCATGGTAGTGGATATGGAACAAGCATCGGATGCAGCATCAAGCATTGCATCGCAATGCTGCGTGTGTAGAAAATATGAATGACAATTCCCCGTTGCATCGCAACAAAACGTGTGTTAAAATATAAATGACGATTCTATCACCGTTGTATTGCTAAACAGCGTTAAACGTTGCATCGCAACGAAAGGTGTGTAGAAAATGATAATTGTAATATTTGCCGTTCCATCGGAACGGAACGTACGGGGTATTATGTGGTTAAATGATTAATTTTATTTTCAACATACCAATTAAAATTCCGTACAATGGCCAATACCTACACACGTTTACATATTCAATTTGTGTTTGCAGTAAAATACAGGACCGCGATGATAGACAACACATGGAAAGACAGATTGCATGGTTACATGACCGGCATTGTTCAAAACCATAATCATAAAATGCTGCAGATAAACAGCATGCCTGATCATATACACATATTCATCGGGTTAAATCCGGAACAATCCATATCATCGCTGATGCAACGTGTAAAAACAGATAGCTCTGCATGGATTAATGACAGCGGTTTTTGTAAATCGAAATTTTTATGGCAAAAGGGATATGGTGCATTTTCTTATGCCAGGAGTCAGGTGGATACAGTTATCCGTTACATACAAAACCAGGAGCAGCATCATCGCAAACAAACATTCCTTGATGAGTACAGAAAGTTTCTTACTGTGTTTGAAGTGGATTGGGACGAGCGCTATATATTTAAAGAACCTGAATAGGCTGACATAGCATGTTGCGTTCCTACGGAACGCATATTATGTTTTGCATGTTTTTGTTACACACGTTGGGTACCGATGGCACGGTAATAAAGTTTATATCTTATTTGTGTACAAGGCCTGGCATTCAGCTTTCATTGCAATAAGATATCTGTAGAAAACGAACCAGGATTCCACGTTGCATCGCAACCGGATCTGTAATATAATAAAATCAACATCCCACGTTGCATCGCAACGGAACGTATGTAGAACTGTATGATTTTTATCGTTCCATCGGAACGAAACATAATTATATGAAGAAAACATTTTTTTGTATTGATGCCCATACCTGCGGCAACCCCGTAAGATTGGTGGCCGGCGGCGGCCCCAATTTGGAAGGTAAAAACATGAGCGAAAAGCGCCAGCATTTTTTAAAAGAGTATGACTGGATACGCAAAGGCTTAATGTTTGAGCCCCGCGGCCATGATATGATGAGCGGCAGCATTCTCTACCCGCCGCACGACCCTGCAAATGACGTGGCCGTTTTATTTATTGAAACCAGCGGTTGCCTGCCCATGTGCGGCCATGGCACCATCGGCACCATTACAAGCGCCATTGAAGAAGGTTTGATTCAGCCAAAAACACCGGGCATTGTGCGCATGGAAGCGCCGGCTGGTTTGGTGTTGATTTCTTATAAACAGGACGGCAAAAAAGTAAAATCGGTGAAGCTGGTGAACGTGCCGGCTTTCCTCGCCGCTGAAAATATTGAAGTGGAATGCCCTGAACTCGGCATGTTGAAAGTGGATGTGAGTTATGGCGGAAATTTTTACGCCATTGTTGATGTGCAGGAAAATTTCAGAGGCTTACAATATTATAGTGCCGATCAGTTAATTAGCTGGGCGCGGGTAATGCGCCAGCGCATCAATGAAACCAACACATTTGTGCATCCGGATGATGCAACCATAAATGGCTGCTCGCATATTTTATGGACGGGCGATGTGCTCGATAAAACATCCACTGCCCGCAATGCTGTATTTTATGGCGATAAAGCCATAGACCGTTCGCCCTGCGGCACCGGCACTTCGGCGCGCATGGCGCAATGGTATGCAAAGGGCAAACTGAAAAAGGGCGACAGGTTTATACATGAAAGCATTATCGGTTCAAAATTTATTGGCACGGTAGAAGAAGCACTAACGGTTGGCGGCAAAGCTGCCATTCGCCCCGGCATTGAAGGCTGGGCAAGGGTTTACGGCTATAATACCATTACCATTGATCCGGATGACGACCCTTATGCTTATGGCTTCCAGGTTTTATAATTGATATTGAAAGTTATATTTGAGCTATCAAAACTTTTACATGCAGGAATCTTCAACGCAAAAAAATTTTAAGCAATCATTCAGTTTGCTGGATGCAACCATGATTGTTGCCGGTTCTATGATCGGTTCGGGTATATTTATCGTAAGCGCCGATATGACGCGCACCGTTGGCTCTGCCGGCTGGCTTATCTTATTATGGATACTAACCGGCGTGCTTACCTTAATTGCGGCATTAAGTTATGGTGAGTTAAGCGCTATGTTCCCCAAAGCAGGCGGCCAGTATGTTTACCTGAAAGAAGCCTACAACCCGCTCACGGGTTTTTTATATGGCTGGAGTTTTTTTGCCGTGATACAAACCGGCACCATCGCCGCAGTGGGTGTTGCTTTCAGCAAGTTTGCTTCTTATATTTTTCCATCGTTAGGCGAAAGCAATATACTCGCCGATCTCGGGTTTATAAAAATATCGGCGGCGCAGGTCACGTCTATCATACTCATAGTTTTCTTAACGGCTGTAAACACCATGGGCGTAAAAGAAGGCAAGCTTATACAAACATTTTTTACGCTGGTTAAACTTGTTGCTTTATTTGGCCTTATCATTTTTGGTTTTATGGCTGCCAGCAAAACAACCTGGGATGCAAACTGGGCCACCGGTTTTTCTTTTGGAAAAATGAATGGCGATATGCTCGTTCCCTACGTTGGTTTTGCCGGCATCGGCGCCGCCTCCGGCGCCATGGTGGGCAGTTTGTTCAGCAGCGATAGCTGGAACAATGTAACCTTTATTGCCAATGAAATCAAGAACCCGAAACGCAACATCGGGCTGGCGCTTTTTCTCGGAACATTCATCGTTACCTTAATTTACACAGCCACCAATTTAATGTACCTCGGCGTTATGCCTTTGCATGGTATTGCCCATGCTGAAAACGACCGCGTAGGTGTTGATGCTGCCAAACTTATTTTTGGCGATGTTGGCACCAATATTATTGCCATAATGCTGATGGTGTCAACATTTGGTTGTAATAATGGTTTGATATTATCCGGCGCAAGGGTGTATTATACTATGGCGAAAGATGGCTTGTTTTTTCAGCAGGTTGGCAAGCTGAACAAGAATGCCGTGCCTGCGCGTGGTTTATGGATACAATGTTTATGGGCAAGCGTTTTGTGCTTAAGCGGCCGCTATGGCGACCTGCTGAACTATATAATTTTTACCGTACTTATTTTCTATGTACTTACCATTATCGGCATATTTATTTTACGCAGAAAGCGCCCCGATATTCCACGCAGCTATAAAGCTTTCGGCTATCCGGTTTTGCCATTATTGTATGTAATTGCGGCAACCATTATCTGCATTTCATTATTAATATACATACCAGATTATACATGGCCGGGCCTCTGCATTGTGTTGCTTGGCATTCCCATTTATTACTTTGTGTGGAGGCATAAGCATGTAATTGAAGAAGTGCCCGGAGATGGGGAAACGTACATGAAGGAATAGTTGCTGCTGCGAACAGCAATGTTGGTGAACGTAATATGTATGCGGTTGCTTTAAGGGATGCATCAACAACTGTTGAACTTGTGCGAAAAATCGCTAAAACCCTGTAAAGAATTAAATTTTTAAACAGATTCTAAGATCATGAAGCTGCGTTTAAGCCGGCCTCATGAATTAATTGCCAGATCGAAATGCTCTTCTTCAATTCAGCAGATTTTAGCCAGGACAAAATGAGAACTTATTTTTTTTGATACCTTCTTAAGCCCTGCTCAGAAATATAATTACATTAAAGAAGCCCATCCCCTTATAGGCGGGTGTCCACCATAACCGTCAACTTAAGCCCAAAGGGCTTGAATTTGAATAGCCGTGAGCGAAACTCACGGTAAAAATGTCGAAGTTTTTGTTGAACCCGCGCAGCGGGTTCAATATCAAAACCGTTTCATTTGCCCACCGGTTGCACCGATGGCTATTTAAATTAAACCCCATTCGGGGTCTTTTATTAATCGTGTTTCTCCTAAGTTGACGG
>NZ_JASGEX010000178.1:0-4658 GCF_047606085.1 Parafilimonas sp. | reverse complement strand
TCAACACACAGGGGAATGTACATCAGGGCGTTCCATGAGGCCATTGAAAAATCAAACTTGTACGAATGAAACCGAGCATGATAATTTTTTTCACACAAGGGAAATGTACATAGCGAGGTTACATGAGACCATTAAAAAACAAACTTGCACGAATGAAACTGACAGAAATAAAATCTTGCTATATAGGCCCTGAAATTTCGCCTGAACAATTTATAGCCGAACATTTCTTTTTGTACCTGGCAAAAGGAACAATGCAAGGATATGACAGTAATAAAAATTATATCTTAAGATCAGGTGAATACTGTGTTGTTCGTAAGAATCATTTAGCACGTTACAACAAGCAAAGTGAAAATGGAGAATTTGAAAAAGTGGTTATTATTTTTGATGAACAATTTTTAAAGAGCTTTCAAAGCAAGCATAGGCCTGACCTGACATTGCAACTGCCGAAAGGCGCTTTTCTTCGGATAAACAAAACGGCTCTGATACCCGGTTTTGTTCATTCGCTATCACCATACTACGACATTTCAGGAAAAATTGATGAAACATTTTCTAACCTGAAACGGGAAGAATTGTTGCTTATCTTACTGAAAGTTCAGCCTGAATTAGCCGATGTGTTTTTTGATTTCGGGTTACCGGAAAAAATAAACCTGGAAGCATATATGAACCGCAATTACAAATTCAACGTTGCCATTGAACGGTTTGCTTATTTAACGGGACGAAGCCTGTCTGCATTTAAACGTGACTTTAAGGCTATTTTCAACGATACACCTAATCATTGGTTAGTTCAGAAAAGACTTCAGGAAGCCTATTTTCTCATTGGCAAAAAAAATCAAAAGCCATCAGATATTTATCTTGATTTGGGTTTTGAAAATTTGTCGCATTTTTCATTCGCTTTCAAAAAACAATTCGGGCTGACACCGACAGACTTGCTGACCGGAAGAAAAGAAGCCTGCCGTTAATCATCGCTTCCGTTGCGTTTGCGGCATGGACATGATCCGCTGTGGCGGAGAACAAAACCTAAGAAGAAGCAGCAAGCCTGATTATTGCTAATAAACTCCTATTAATTTGGTAGGAATTAAAATATTTATTACTCTTGCGTCATGAAATGTGCCATACATATCCCTGCTCCTGTTTTCATTATGCGATGTTGTATGTGCATTCAATGTCGTTCAGTTAACCTTGTTTGACCTCACCCTAAATCCCTCCCGAATGGTTGGGACAAGTTATCAAAAGGAGAGGGGCTTTACAATCAGCAGTCTTTTCGGCCAAGGATTTTAAGGAGGCTTTTATAAGAACGGTTTTAACCAATGTTTTTCATGCTGCACAGTAAAATGCAGGCTTTGTACCTGTGCATAAACCGGTTTCATAAAACAAAACCAGGCAGGCTATAAACCAGCTTAAGCTCAACTGAATATTGTTATGAAAATAAATATCCTCGCTTTTGCCATACCGGTTTTTGCCGGCTTTATGCTATTGGAATATTGTATTGCAAAACGAAAAAAGCAGGCTTATTTCAACCTGCATAATTCTATTGCGAACATTAGCATAGGAATTGCTGAAAGGCTGTGCGATGTGCTGGTTACCGCTTCATTTTACCATATATATGATGTTATTCAGAAGAAGTATGGTTTGTTTCCTATAAAAGAAGGCTTATTGCTTTGGATATTGCTTTTATTAAGCACGGATTTTTTATGGTACTGGTATCACCGTCTTGCACACGAAATAAATCTGCTCTGGGCAGTGCATGTGGTGCATCATCAAAGCGAAGATTACAATTTTACGGTGTCGGCGCGCATTACGGTATTGCAGGCTTTTGTGCGCACAGGTTTCTGGGCCGTATTGCCACTGATTGGCTTTCCGGCGCCGATGATAACAACCATGTTGCTGATACATGGCATTTACCCTTTTTTTATCCATACCCGGCTGATAGGAAAGTTAGGTATACTGGAATATATCCTGGTTACACCATCGCATCACAGGGTGCATCATGCAAGCAATGAAAAGTACCTGGATAAGAATTATGGCGATGTATTTATTATATGGGATAAATTATTCGGCACTTTTCAAAAAGAGGAGGAGGAGCCGCAATATGGCTTAACCAAGCCATTGAACACCTATAGTTTTTTGTGGCAGCATTTTCATTTTATTGCCGAGATAATGGTGGCTGTAAAATCGGCCAAAACAGGTAAAGAAAAAATCAGGGTCATTTTTGGCCGTCCGGCAAATTTTGATGCGGAAGCAAGAAAAAAAGCGGAAACGATTTTTAAAATCCATCACGTAAACCAGGCCACCATGGCAAGGCCGCTGAACAGGTATGTAATATGGCAAATGATCATTTTGCTGTTATTACTGTTTGCATTTATTTTATTTGAAGCGCATTTAAGCGTTCTGTATAAAATTTCGTTTACCATTACGATCATGCTCACACTTATTAATTGCGGCGCTATCATGGAACAGAAGCGCTGGATATTTCATGTTGAACTGCTGCGTATCTGCAGCCTGCTGATCATACCCTTCTGTTATTGGTACTATCCTCAAACCTATTCTGTCAGCCCGGCCCTGGCAGCCATAGCCTCCTTCATTATTATATTTTACCATTCGCTTGAAAAAGGATACCTGCGGCTTGTTTACCGCAATAAAAAATAAGCAGGAAAGAACAAATTATAATGTACAGAACATTATTGCTTTAATAAGGCAGCCATAATTTATCCCAATTAATGCCGGATATGATTAAAGAAACCGAATTTAGCGTTACAGCAATGGATATATGGATAGCAATTTGCCCTATAATAAAAACTTATTAAAGCATATTTTTTTTAACATTGTATTTCTGCTTATGCCTGTGCTGGTATCAACAAGGCCGCCCGGCGAACCATTTTTTACTGTAACGAGGCCTTTTGTAAGAGATATTACCGGCAACTTTCTGTTGTTGTCATTCTTTTATTGTAATTATTACCTGCTGCTTCCGGATCTTTATTTTAAACGCAGATACTTTTTTTATATCATTTCGGTACTGTTTTTTCTGATGGTGGTTTTAACGCTGCCATCATTTCTCACGGGGAGGTTTCCCCACGTAAATAACAATGCGCCCCCGGCGCCGGCAGGGCCGGGTTTCACCGGAAAAAATAGCGGCGCCCTTACAGGTACTGCTTTTTTATTCAGCGAGCTAAAACATCATTTCTACCTTTTTTTTATTGCGCTTTTTTTCTCTCTTTTAGAGAGGACAAGGGAAAAACTGGCAGAAGCAAAAGAAGAAAAATTAAGAGCAGAGCTTTCTTCTCTCAAGTCTCAGATACATCCTCATTTTTTGTTCAATACGCTTAACAGTATTTATATACTTTCTGTAAAAAAAGATAATCGGGCGCCCGAAGCCATTTTAAATCTTTCAAGCCTTATGCGGTATGTTATTAAAGAGGCCAATCATTCCACCATACCTTTAAAAAATGAACTGGATTATATAAAGAGCTATATAGAATTGCAGCGTGCCAGGCTTGGTAACACAATTAATGTGCAGTTTACCTGCACAGGCAATGCGGGCGCCATGAATATAGCGCCATTAATTTTAATCACCTATATAGAAAATGCATTTAAGCATGGTGCAAACCCCGATACAGATGATTGCATTATAGGAATAACCGTTCAAATTACCCAGGATGGCCTGCATTTGCATGTGTTTAATAAAAAGGCTCAGGTTTTAAACCGGGAACCTGCCGGAATAGGCATGAAGAATACAAAAGAAAGGCTGGATCATCTGTATGCCGGTAAGTATCATCTGGAGATTAATGAAAGCCGGGAAACTTATTTTGTTACACTCTCGTTAAAATTAATATGATAAAAGTTGTTGCCATAGATGATGAACCATTGGCATTGAACCTGATTGAATCTTATAGCAGCCGGTTTAACTTTCTTCAATTTGAAAAAGGGTTTTCAAAAACAAAAGCTGCCTTAAAGTTTTTTGAAAATAATATAGTTGACCTGCTGTTTTTGGATATTAATATGCCTGCAATTTCAGGCATAGCGTTTTATAAATCACTGCCATATAGGCCCATGCTTATATTCACTACTTCTTACAGCGAATATGCACTGGAAAGCTACGAGCTTGCGGCTGTTGATTATCTGCTTAAACCATTCTCGGTTGAAAGGTTTGAAAAAGCGGTTAATAAAGCCAATGAAAAATATAAGCTGATGAACAAAGCTGCCCTGGCTGAAAAGGCTGAATACTTAGTATTGAAAGCTGGCCATAGTATTGTAAGAATAAGCTTATCTGATATTTTATTTATTGAAGGCCTGGATAATTATCTTAAAATTTATCTGCAAAACCAATCTCCCATAATAGTACGGTTAACTATGAAATTGCTGATGGAAAAATTGCCCATGAAAAGGTTTGCAAGGGTGCATAAGTCGTACATTGTATCCATTCTTCATATAGAATCGGTAAAACAAAAAATTGTCCATATAGCAGGAGAGGAAGTGCCAATAAGCCGAAATTATGAAAAGGATTTTTGGCTGATTTTCAATAACCCGGCTTTTTGATATATCTTTAATTTTATTTGTTATACTCCTCGTTGGATAAAAATGTGCAATCATTGATAAAAGTGCAAACCTATTTTTGTTGCTGGCTTTACATTAAGCAAGACAAGCATAAAACATAACCACCG
>NZ_JASGEX010000177.1:0-77156 GCF_047606085.1 Parafilimonas sp. | reverse complement strand
GCAGGTTCGCTTCGTTCGGCTCCGCTACGCCTCACTTCACTTCACCTGCCCGCGGGTTAACTCTCTATACAGCTACTAATAAGCTATTTACACAAAGAAATAAACACTACCTTTTTAAACCCAATCATCTCTCTATTTTTACCCGCTTGAAATTGAATCTTGCTTTTTCTTGCTGTGCTTATACGGCACTTCACTGTTACTATGATACTTCTTTATGCCCTGGTATCCCGAATCTGCTTCAGTTCTTATAGCAGGATGAATATGCACCCTGCTTTCCTTAAACACCCTGAAATCGTGTTTGCGGCCTTTGTCTATCTGCACGCAAATAATTCTTCCATCTTTGCCTACCACTAACTGCGTTTTATGCGTGTGCCTTTTCTTTTTCCCTGAATAATACTGCCGCTGTTTTTTTAGGCTGCTCTACCGGGCTTTCTCCCACATCCACTAATACCACCGGCCACTTAACGCTGGATTTTGTCAATGCTTTCTTGCCTGGTAAACAAAACGCATTGCTTTGAATAAGGATATCTTCCAGATTGGTTACAATACGCCAGCATTGTGATTCACTGATGCCATAATCTGTTGCTATATGCATAAATGTACGGTACTCCCGGTAATACATCAGCATCATTAGCAATTGATCTTCTACAGACAGTTTGGCTTCCCTGCCACGATTGGGGTGCTTGCGCCTTTGTGCCTTTACCGTTTTAATGACAAAACACATTTTCTCAAATGTGCTTCGTTTCACACCTGTTAAGCGACGAAATTGCCCACCGGTGATTGTCTTTGGTATATTTTTCCATATCATCCCTTTCTTCTATCAACTGTTGCTCCTTTCTCCAACCAATTTTTCAACACATGTCAATATCGTTTAATGCAAGAGGTCTATTTATTGTGGCTCTTGCATTGCTGAATTACCGCGGCTTGATTCATTGCAAAAAAGCTATAATGGCAAACTTCAAGTTATGGTAATAAGCAGTGAACCAGCCGCAGAAGTACAACTTTTTTTGCAACGCAATCATAAAGTACAAGGTATTAAACTGCCTTTTATAACAGGGGATACAGCTTTAAGCAAATTATTTCCTCACACTATTGTGCCACATGAGGTATGGCTAAACAGCGGCTGCAATGTTATAGCCGTTACAAGCCAGTTTGAAGTAACTGCATCAAACATAAATCTGTATCTGGAAGGGAAAGCCATAAACCTGCCTTACAAGCAGGATGAACTTAGTTTTAACCGAAATATTGCTTTATTTGAATCAGGCAACGGTGGTAGCATTAACCACCTGATAAGCCGTAGTATTATGGCGCATTACCTGCCTGGCGTACCGTCTGTTATGGGTAGCAATACAATAGGCAATACCCAACGTTTTTATTATGTTAACCTTCCCTTGTTTCTTTTGTACCAAACTGCCTACGGCATTCCCCGCAACAGGATTATTTCCACTGTAAAAGACAGTTTTAACATGCAGACCGAACATGAAAACTGGAATGCCCAATGGTTGTTTTCGTACGAGATTACGCTACCAGCCGGTTATGCTCTGCGAAAGAGGAAAATATTAATGCAGCAGGATTTGGACAGGTACACCGGCTGCCATGCACAGGTAGAAGAAAGAGAAACCGATTGTTGGTTTTTGGTGAAGGCATCAGGCAGCCATGAAGCACCTAACACAACAACGAGTGCCGGGGCTAAAATCAGCATTGGCAAAGGCAGCAGCAGCGCTAAGTTTATTACACAAATAAATAGTGTATTGGCTGATATGGAAATGCCGCCCGTCATTATAGATAGCCTGCATGAACCTGGTGAGCAGCGCCATTGCCATTACGTTACCTGAAAAAAACATAGCTGCTTTGCAAAAGGCATTAGGGGAATACGGGTATGCGCTTATACCCGGCAGAAAAAAACTGCCCATGTTGATAATTACCAAACAAAACTATGCATTCTCCCACTATTAAAAAATCTTATGTGAGAAAAATATTCTTTACTTTTTTACTCATTGCTGCATACGCAACCATCACAGCCTGTTCAAAGCGGGCGCCATTAATGGTAACCCGCAGGTAAATGGGTACCAGTCCATCCTTAGTAGTTTTGGATGTTTTGCTGTAAAAAAGAATGCTCAATTTCGTTTCCATCTTTTCCTCCTTCTTTTGAGGTTAAAAATAAATTTTAAGAACACCCCAGACAAGATGTCCATTAAATGGACTGCTTGCCTGGCGCGGGTTTCAGCCAAATTCGGTTACCCGAAATCCGAAAAAGTCTGGGTAACCGAATGGAACACCGGGAATTGAGATTTTTTGATACTTTTTGGGAAGGAGAAAAAATAAAAAAGCCCGCCACCATTGAGTTTGCGAGCTTTTGATAGATTTGAATATACTATTTTGCGGACCGGACGGTTGGGGAGACCAGTTTGGACTCCATAATCTACTTTATACAACTTTAAATCAAATGGCTGATGTTTATTTCATTATAACTTTTAGACATTAGCATTCTTCCTACCTTTAATGTAATTGATAGGGTTTTTATAGACTATAAATAGACCAATTTATGCGTCAACCTATCAAGTTAATTGTGAAGAAAGGAAAGCTGCGCAGTGATGGAACCCGTTTAATTTCTATTCAGTATTGCCATTCAGCTACCAAAAGAGCCGTTGTCGGAACAGGTATTGCTATACCTCCTCAATATTGGAACAAAAAGAGCTGCAGAATATCTGGCAAACTACCTCCTCAATATGGCAATGTAGAAGACCTGGAGAAACGACTTACCGATAAGCTCCGCAAAGCGGAGGATATGGTAAAAAGCGCCAAGAAAAGAAACATTTGCCCCATCAAGTTCCTGCATGATAACCTGCCATTGTCTGATAAATGGACGATAGAGCAGATGAAGGATCATAAGGATGAACTCGATGTTTTTCGTCAGATAGACCTATACATTGAAGAAAGGAAGTCGGAAGTGAGCCAATCCACTATCAGTGTAATCAGTACAATGAAAGAGCATTTAAGATGCTTTGAAACGTATCGAAAAGAAAATATTGAAGGATTTAAAAATACGCCTATTACTTTCGATAGTTTCGATTTTGATTTTTATACATCCTTTCTCAAATACCTCACTTACGAATATCAACTCAAAAGAAAAAAAGAAGTTATCAAGGGGTTGCGCATTAACGCCCTTGGGAAAACGATCAAATGGCTGAAGATTTTCCTTACAAATAGGATAAATAAAAAGATCATTCCACCCATTGATTTGTCTGCTTACAAGAGTATGGAAGAAGAAGTAGATGCCATTTATCTCAGTTGGGCGGAAATATCCGCTATATATAAACTAGATCTTTCCGCTTACCCGATTCATGAAAAAATAAGAGATGAATTTGTTCTCGGCTGCCTCACAGGTTTTCGCTTTAGTGATTATTCCAAGGTGAAACCTGAAGAAATCCGAGATGGTATGTTATTCGTAACCCAGACAAAGACAAGCGACCGGGTTGTTGTTCCTCTGCGACCCACAACAGAAGAAATATTGAAAAAATACAACATGCAAATGCCGCCAATCAGCAATCCTGATTTTAATCTTTATATCAAAGAAGTAGCAAGCATGGCTGGCATTAACCAGTTAATCAAATTCACCTATAAGCGTGGCAATAAAATGGTGGAAGAAATAAGGCCGAAATATGCGTGGGTAATGTCTCACACCTGTCGCCGTTCATTTTGCACAAACGAATTTCTTGATGGTACACCAATTATTTTAATTATGGCGATTAGCGGTCATAAAACAGAAAGAGCCTTTAGAAGATACATAAGAGCAGACGCTTTACAAAAGGCGCAAATGATCAAGAAGATTTGGGATAACCGACCGGTATTGGTAGCATAGGATGGATGTATTGACAACAATAAAATAGATAAAATATCTAATTATTAGATTATTTATCTATAATTAAAATTTTTATTTAATTTTGAAATACTGTAAAAAATGGTAATTATTTCTAAAGCTACCATTCAGGCATTCATTCAAAAGCACCCGGATGTTGAGAGTGCTCTGGAGAAGTGGTATAATGATACAAAGGCTGCAAACTGGAAGGGCTTTAGTGAGGTAAAGAAAACGTTTAATACAACTGATAGTGTTGGCAACGACCGATACATTTTTGATATTAAAGGGAATCAATACCGTTTGGTTGCCTTGATTATTTTTAAAGTGAGGACGGTATTTATTCTTTTTATAGGAACTCATAAAGAATACGATAAAATTAAGGCGGATAAAATTACTTTTAAAAAGTAGTGAATATGAAATACGAAATTAATTCCAAGAAGGTCTATCATGAAACAATGCTCGCAATATATAAGCTAATGGATAAGGGTGAATCCAATTTGTCTGCAGCGGAGCTTAAAAAACTTGCGGCAATGGCTGCTGCTGCTGAAAAGTATGAAGATGAAGTATTGGGTCTAAAACCCAAAAAGAATCCCGAAAACATTATTGAGGTTGTAGAATTGAAAATGTTCGAAAACAAACTAACCCAAACAAAACTTGCTACTGAAATTGGATTAGGGCAATCGAAGGTATCAGAAATTCTATCAGGAAAACGTAAACCCGATTTACCTTTTTTGAAAGGCGTACATAAAGTATTAAACATTGATGCAAATTTTTTATTGGAGCATGCTTGAGTTTTTGAATTAATCTTTCTTCATTCAAAGAAACAAGGCTTGTTATCAACTGATTGTTTTATTTTAATAATATAAATAAATGATCAAGAGTAATATTAATAAGCTATATCAAAAGATAGGAGAATTTGTTGTCTGTTTCCAATTTATGGAAAAACAAATCAGAAATATCGGCTGGTTCATTAAAGATCCCGAACGAAAATCTTGGCCAACTACTACCACTACCTTACGAAAAGAGACTAACCAACAATTGCTTGACAAAGTCTGCCGGATGTTTTGTAATGAATCCGCGAAGTGGTACGAAAAAGGTGTTCAATTCGGGCCGGAAAGTTTTAAAAACGTTATTGAAAGGGTACAAAATATGCGCCTCTATCGGAATGAATTAATGCATGCCGCTTATGTCGAATTAAAAGGCGGTGATAAGATATACGGATTGCTGAAATCAGGGATAAAAAAGGTAAAAGATAAATCCACTATTGAATCGGAATTATTAACTGAAAGTTCTATTGATGCAAAGATGCAAAATGTGGCTCTTATTTCATTTGATTTAAATTTGCATTACGTGCAATTGATTCATTCCTTTGATAGCGATTAAGCATTATAAATAAACAATATGCTCAGAGATTTGCTATTTCTGTTTTAAACTTAATCTCCTTTTTTATATTTACCGTCCGGCAATGAACTATAAGCAAAATCTACATTGATGTCACAGTTTCCAGGAAAAGTAACTTCAGCCACTTCTCTCACAGCATATAAAAACTGATCAGCTGGTAAGAAAGTTTGTTTGCCACGTGTTGGAGGTTTACCTCCTAAATAGGAATTGGCTCTTGTTGCACCCGAATTAAGTCGGCAAAATAGAAAATGAGGGTTAAGATTTAATATATCTTTCGTTGGAAACTGGAATATAATTGGTTTTTCTTCTTTGTACCTGTTAAAATGTCTCCATAAACGATCTAAAGTTGGCCACATAAAAACACGTTCATTTAAATGATACAGGAAATCGCCGACTTCCCAACCATCTGTCAGACATTTCGTCAAGGCTTTTTCCGATATTGGTTTTTGGTCTCTTAAAGAATAGGTGTTGCCATTAATAAATAACGGATAATGATTGGTTCGTTTTTTTCTTTGAACAGGAAGATGTTGCTTATCTTTTGACAT
Source organism: Parafilimonas sp. (assembly GCF_047606085.1). Taxonomy (GTDB): domain Bacteria; phylum Bacteroidota; class Bacteroidia; order Chitinophagales; family Chitinophagaceae; genus Parafilimonas. Next base: position 71,351 of record NZ_JASGEX010000177.1, on the reverse strand, counting down.
TTTGATTAACTCATTAGCGCTATATAATCGTTTTTCAGCGATAATCAATTTAGCATTAGAATTACTTGTCAAATGATATAAATAAGGCCTTTTTTCGATAAATTTTTCTATATCCATTATTTCCAATTTCGTCTGTCAATCACAGCTCGGTAATCAAAAGTAGTTCCAATGAGAGATACTTGTACCCCAGAACAACGCTCAATTTCATCAATAAATCTACGTGTTTCATCCGTGAGATTTTCGTAACGGCGAGCTTTTTCGTTTTTTACAGAAATGTAATCAGTGAAAGTCAGAGCAATGTCTGTAGGCGAATTTAACTCGCAAGCTTTTCTAAACATTAACCAACTAAATTCAGCAATCCGTCTATTTTTCTTTGTAGTGGTTGTAATTTCTTTTTTTACCAGATCCTCCGCATTCTTTCCTGATCTATCTGCTACTATTTGCATGTTAATTTCATTGCTCATGAAGGGCCCGGATGTTCCTCCTACACGTATTGGATAACACCTGGTTACCATAATAATTTTTCGTACCCGACGAGGTGAAATTCCCGCTTCTGAGAGTGTACCTGACGCCGAAGTATCGCGAGATGTAACGTGTGGATATAGGCCGTGATGCAAACTAAGTCCTGTACCCTGAGTACCTTCAAGAAGTATCTTTTTCCCTTCTTTATATAAGTTTTCCAATTCATTTGCTGTAGAACCTAGGAAAGGGCGTAACTCTTTAAGAAAGTGTTTTGCCTTGTGGTTATCATTTTCATAAAGCCTGGCAACAATATTGGTCGCCGTCGCAAATCCTACTCCCTGACCAGTGGAACTGATTTTATCTTTGATTTTTTGTTCTTCATCAATATCTTTTTGCGAGATAATTACAGCGTTTTCGTCAATTACTAAACGGCCAGTTTCTATTCCAAAAGTTCTAATTTCTTCCAGCAGTTTGCCTAAATTTAATACTGCTCCCGGGCCTATGAGAAGTTTGGAATTAGGCGATCGGTAGGTTCCCGAGGGTAATAAGTGAAAAACATGGTTATAAGGTTTTTCGAATACAGTATGCCCTGCATTAGGTCCGCCAACGCGCATCAGGCACTCATATTCAGGTGACACATGAGCGGCAATTTGTCCCTTTCCTTCTGATCCAAACTGACCGCCAACAATGACATCCACCAGTTCGTTATGAGTAGAAGGTAAAAGTTTGAAAAAGCTTGCTACTCTAATAAAAACATCCTCATCATTACATTTGTCGGTGTCAATAACTAAATCCGCTTCATCTTTAAGTGTATTGACTTGCTGCTCGGTGGGATCCTGTTTGTATTTTTCATATTTTGCTTTTTGTTCTGCCTCCGGCAGCTCTCTAATTTCTCCACGTTGATAAAATCTTTTTTCCAGACTGTCTTTAGAAGCTTCCAAATGAATATGAAATACAAAATAGCTATACGCCTCTCGAATGTGCTGAATTTGTTTCAATATTCTTGCTGAGTCTATTACATAGAACTTTTCGCTATCAAAGTCCTTTGCATACAAGTGCTGAAAATATTCTAACACCCATTTACCGTCTCCGGTTGTATCCAACTGTTCACCAAATTTTTGAAGAAAACCTCTTTCAGGAACTTTGCCATCAAGTTTTTTTTTCGCCAAGAAAAGTAATCCTTCCTTAGTCTTGCAATGCTTAAAACCAAAAACACTTTCGAGTTTGTCTGCCAACGTGCTTTTGCCGGTACAGATTTCACCACTTAATACAAGGATTACTTTTCTGTCCCCCATGTTGAATCTTCTTTAAAAAGTGTAAGAGTAGTTTTCTCTTTTGGATTAAACGGCTTTCCTTGAAAAAGGTAGATATTCACTTTCAAGTCATAACCAGCCAATTCATCATGGATCATTCCAATAATGATATTCCAGTCACCACCTGCATTACCAGAGCCAATTGCCGGCATGTGTATAGAACCATTCAATTCCTTAGCGGCCTCCCTAAGCTCAATAAGGCATTTTCTTAATTCATTATACTTTAAGGGTATCTCGTTCCCTTTAGGAAATATGCCTTTTTGAGCGAGCATTTGAAAAACATACAGTTCATCGCTGATTTTTACAAGATTGGTTTTTCCCAAGACGAATTCCGCTTTATTTGATTGCCATCGTTTCAATTCTTCTTTTACAATTGGATAATTTTTCGCGAGTGAATAACCGAAACCACGTCCAAGCGCAGCGCTTGTATTTACTACTTGCGCAATAATTTTTCTACCTTTTCCTCTGGGTTTTGTTGCGTCGCCAAATTCTAATATGATTTTTCCGGCATCGGGAGATAGATCAACTGACTCCGTTGGCAATACCAATATCCCGATTCGTGGCTTTTTGTCTCGTCGATAGGGCGAGATTCCAACAGTGAAGATATTATAAGTAGCACCATCGAAAAAATTCCAAGAAGCTTGTTCCCTCGCTGTCCAGCCTGGCGATGTACATTCGTAAGCCTTCGAAGTACCGGGTATTTCAAAATAGTCAGGTACGTTGACCGGAAACTTTTTAGAAACTTTGTGATAGTCAATAACAATTTTGTTTTCAGTCTGAAATATACCGATCAGAACAGCACATGGCTTATCTATCACTTCGGCGTATCTGATAAAAACAGATTCAAGCGAAGCTTTATATTTAGTAGCAAGATTTATCAGACCTTCTATTGAAGGTGGTGCCGCATTGGCATCATGAGAAAAAATTGCGTAGGGCAATTGAATCTCTGCCGCTGCTGTATTACATAGTTGCTCCAATTGTCTATTTTCTATTGGTTCAGTTTCTCTGTTCCTGATAGCTTCTGCGCAATCTGAAAACAATGTATGCGCTATCTCATGTGCCACAGAAAAATTTACTCTAGTTGGCCGCTGAAAAGGATTGTATTGGATTTGATAACCTTTTTTCTGAGGAATGATGCGTGCATCAATCACTGAATCATTAGGCTTAACATCAATACCGATAAATTCCGCCAGTTGAATAGGGCTATATGGTGGACCTTCCCACCCTAATTCAAAGGCTTTCAATACCAAATTCCGTGCTCTCATTTTAATCTCTTCCAGTGGATCATCATTGCCTGATTCTCGCATCAATTTCACCACCGAATGATGATTCCATTTTTTTCGCGTCGTTGTCGGAGATTCTTCTGTTTCTTGCAATTTTGGTTGCTGCCCTTCAATGGATACGTCACTTTTCTTAAGACGCTGTTGTAACTCTTTTATTTTGTTTAGTCCATTGGTTACAATTTCATCAGGATCGAACCCTTCTTCCTTCAAATACTCTCTCGCTCGTAATGCTGATGAGCTATTATATTCAACGTTGGATGTAATGATCCTGATAAATGTATTCTTATCAAAAATAATATCTTTGTTCATAGTGTTTCTTTTGAATCGTTAACTACTTGTTTTAAATCCATCAACTTCTCACTGAATTTAGTTTGAGTTGTATCAAACTTTACTTTTCCCAAATCACACTTAACGTGTAGTTAAATGATCTCGCAAAAAGACAATACTCATAAAACCTCGTGTCTTGTTCTCTATCACTTTTCATTTGAAACCAGTCTGATTTCCATATATCTTGCTTGGCTTCATCGCTGGAGTACGCTTTATTTCCAAATATGATTTCATACGCTACAGAGCCTGATGGCGGAGGGGCATCGTATTCAAAAACACTGAAGTGATAAAAATCTTCCGATTTTTTCCACCATTTCATTTTCCCGTCCTTGCAATACATCACAAAAATGGGGTGATTACCTCTTTTTACAAAACGTAGAATAGTTGCAGTCTTACTAACCTGAAACCGATCAGATAGTTGGTTTATTATTTTAGGGTCAAACTTTTTGCGCTCGCACTCTTTATGGAATAACTCAGATGGCATTAAAAACTCCGCAGCAAATTCATTAGCTTCTATTTCGTGTGTCCCTCCACGATACCAACTCATTAGTTCTTCTTCTGTATCCGAAAAAACTGGCCTGATGTGCCGGTGCATCTCATAATGCCCTAACTCATGAGCAGCAGCAAACCTTTTTTTTGTCTCAAACAGAATGTCGGAATTAATACTAATAATGGAGCGGTCACCAACTGATACTATTTCCCCTTCTCTGCCCTTTAATGGAACTTCTTCATAAAATGCCTTTCGACCTTTTATAATGATTGGAAGCGATATTTCTGTAGGATCGGTCAGTCCACAATCATCCAGTACTTTTTTCGCTTTGATTTCTGTAGCCGTATAATGAAATTTATTATTCATCCCTCTTCCCCTTATTCATAAATTTCAAAGTGAAATGCCGTATAAGTATATCTCGCACATCGGTTTCATTCATGCTGTCCAGGTTTCTAAAACTCAGAGACAATTCTTCAGTTCGTACCAATTCTACAATCGAAAAGTTCTGCTTATTTAATAGATCATCTACCCATGCAATGGCTTCCGATTTTGCTTGCGTTGTTTCCTCCATTTCGAGTTCCGTGCTTCGTGCATTGATCAGCAGTTGCATCTTTTTTATTCTTTTAAGACCATCAATAATTAACTTATCTACATTAAAGTCTTCAGATAAAAGGAAATCTTTTGCTGCTTGCTCATCTCTGCTATCTTGCTCTGCATTTCTAATTAAAAACTTCGCAAGGTCCTTTTTGTATTGATTGTTTTGTTTACTCATACTTTTGACCTTTTATCGTTGAAATGTAAAGCTGCTCTTTTTAAAACAGTGTTAAGTCGGCGCATCCCATTGTCAAAGTCAGCCGCCGTCATATTGAATTCGGCTATTACCTCTCTTCGTTTCATATCTGAAATATATACTCCGAGAAACACATTTTCAGTATCCTTATCACCTTGAATTTCACTTTCAATATAAGTCTTAATGGCGGCGTAATCTATATCGTCTGGAAAGATGGCCGCTGTATAGGGCATTACTCGTTCTGAGTATGGAGAACTTTCTTCTTCTTCATCTGAAAAATCATCATAGGCGAAAATATCGGCCGTTTGCGTGTTTTCTAATTTTCTCAGATCATTACCAACCAAGGTACGAACCAGTTGATATTTCAGATAATCCACCAGTTCGCCTTTATTAGGGTCATATTTCTGTGGTGATTCTAAAAATCTACCTATGGCTTCATATACATAATCTTCAACTTTCTTCCCTTCTATAAATGTGCTGGTTTCTTCACCCCGAAACCATGCACGACCATTTGTCCAGGATTTAGTGAAGGCAGTGAGGCGCAAAAGAATATCCTCCCAGGCAATTTCATCGATACAGAATTGTTTTGTACTCATGAGCGTAGTATCTACTGTTATATGTTGGCGAACAATATTTTTTTACAAGTCACCTGCAAAAAAACAATCTTCATCAACATACTAATGTATAAAATAAATTTTTTATACAATGAAAAATGAACAGCAATTACTAGAAGATGCTCAACATCAATGTGATACTATCGATATTGAGCAATTTACAAAGGATGGAAAAATCCCGTCAGAAGGCAAATGGTATCGCGTCAGAATTGGCACAGAGTATTACATTTTCCTTAAGCAGTTTGTTTCTGGTCACGAAATCCTTGAGAAAGCTGGAATAACCTATGTCAACTGTTATTGGCTGTATCAAAAACAAAAAGACTGCGATTTTGAGAAAATCGATCTTCAGGAGCGTGTAAATCTGGCGAAGCCCGGTATTGAACATTTTATTATTAAGTCCACAGAAATTTTCCACTATTTCGTTGATAATGAGCCGGAAACTACTGATTTAAAAGCCATGACGCCTAACCAGATTCTGGAAGCGGCAGGTATCACGCCCGTGAAAGATTATTATTTGGTCAGAATCAACGCAGACGGCAGTCAACAATCTTTTGCTGACACCCCCAACGTACCAATTATAATGGTGTGTCCTGCAGTAAAATTTGTATCCATATTTAGAGGAGAGACTCCCGTATCTTAAAGCTATTGGTATGGCAAAATCAGATTTTGTGAATCAGTTGCAGGCTCTTGGCTACACTGTGCTTGAGCCTGCACCTGGCTTTCTTTGCGTCGAATTTGAAATTCCAGTAGGCCGATTTCGAGGCCAAAGGGTAATGATGGCTTTTCAAGTCAACGATAGTTTCCCAATGTCTCCACCACCAGGCCCCCATTTTAAACCTCATTTGCTACCCGTTACTGGTGGAGGCGGATGTCACCCATATGGAGCTATACATAATAGCCCTTTGGGTGCCGAGTGGCAGTATTGGAGTAGGCCTTTTACGGTGCATTGGAACAGCACAAACAAGACAGTAAAGATCTATTTGGCTCATATTAATAACCTATTTGCAACTATACCATGCGTAGCTACAGTGTAATTATCAGGGATGACTTACATCAGCAATTATTTACCCATCTTGTGCGCACCGATGGCCAGGAAGACCTTTGTTTTGCGACTTATGTCCCCAGTACAGGCGCATCCAGAAGTACAGCAATCCTGTCACAGGTTATTTTCCCAGAAGAAGGGGAAAGGAATGTTCATGGTAATGTTGGATTCCTTCCTCATTATTTTGAACGAGCCTTACAAATTGCTCGGGCAAACAAGCAGGGGCTAATGCTTTTGCATTCCCACCATGCTAAAGGCTGGCAAGGAATGAGTGAGGATGACGTAACGGCTGAATTGAGAATTGCGCCTGCTACATTTGGTGCGACTGAATTGCCTCTGGTCGGCTTAACCATTGGTTCGGATGAATCCTGGAGTGCAAGATATTGGGTTAAGGTTCCACAACAACGGCGCGCTTTTATTCGTCAATGGTGCGATACCGTACGTGTGCTGGGTAAAAAATTGACTATCACTTTCAACGATACCTTGTTGTCTCCTACATTTGATAATTCTAAGCAATTGAGGACAATTTCTGCTTGGGGCAGTTCTACGCAGGAGAGTTTTTCCCGATTACGGATTGGGATTGTTGGGCTTGGCAGTGTAGGAAGCATTGTAGCGGAAATACTGGCGAGAACTGGTATTGTTTACTTTACGCTAATTGATTTTGATGCGGTTGAATTTAAAAATTTAGACCGGCTAACAAATGTTTTTGAAAGCGACATTGGCCGTGCAAAAGTATTAGCCATCTCCGATGGCATTAAAAGGAGCGCAAGTTCTCCCACTGTTGTTATTAATGCTTGTGAACACAGTATCTGTGAGAAAGAGGGGTATGAAGCAGCGCTTAACTGCGATATTCTGATTAGCTGCGTAGATCGTCCATGGCCAAGGCAAGTACTTAATTTTATTGCTTATGCACACCTGATTCCCGTAATTGATGGTGGAATTCTGGTTCGTACAAACAAAGAAAACACATCTATAAAGGGTGCAGATTGGAAAGCGCAGACCATTGGATTTAGAAGAACTTGTTTAGAATGTCTCGGACAGTACACAAGTGAAAATGCAGCACTGGAAATGAGTGGAAAACTGGATGATCCAGAATATATAAAAGGTTTGGATAAATCTGTTTTCATGGACGCTCATGAGAATGTATTTGTATTTAGTAGTCATTTAGCCTCACTCGAAGTATTGCAACTACTTACTCTTTTTATTGCACCATCTGGTATAGATGATGTAGGCCAACAAATGCATCATTTTGTGATTGGCAGTATGGATATAAATAAAACATTGATGTGTCATAAAAATTGCTTTTTTCAAGGGATTGTTGGCAAAGGAGATTATGCTGGTGTTACAGTGTATGGACAGCATGATGCTGCTGCAAATGCTAGAAATAAAAGGGCTATGATGATAGTTGAGAAACAAAAACGTAAGCATCAATCTGTTTTTAATTTAATGCATCAAATTAGAATATGGATTGACAATATATTTAAAATTAAATTCTTTTAAAATAGGCTATTTATTTATGCTTTACTATAAATCCTGCCCTCTCCGGATCATTCAACACTGTCTCCAGTACCACATCCACTATATCCTGAACATTCTGCTTAATGATTTGCTGAATGGTATTTATACTTTTCTGGTCAACTTTTCGCACGGTTGGCAAAGGCAAAGAATTTTGCTTTTCCCTGCTAATTGCAGCATGGTCATTCACTACCATTGCATGAAAAGTTTTTAACTCAATCAATTCATCAGGATTGTCGGCTACAAGTCCTACAAATTCACCGGATGATAAACTGGAAATTGTGCTGGCAGGTACAGCGACTTCCAGTTGCTTTGATCTTGATATAGAAGTATCGTTGCTGTTAATGGAAACGCTTTCACGATCCTGGAATGTTTTGGCAAAGCGATCACTCAAAAGCTTCGCAGTTTCGCCACTCACCTGCCCTGAAATAATATTGCCGGTAATATTAAATATTACTTCTGCTTCTTCTTTTGAATACATCAATTTTAACTGGCTGTAATCCTGTACCGCAATAACCGTAATAATGTTATTGGATCTGCCGGTAGCAATTGTTTTCATTACACTGGTGGCGCGTATGGAAGCAAATTCATCACACACCTGGGCGCAGGGATACTGGCCGGGCTGATTAATGATTTTATTTAACCTGTCCACATATAAAGACATGATTGGTGCAAGCGCTTCCTGGCTTTGCGGATCATTACCTAAACAAAAAATCTTTGGGCTGGCAGGATTATTAATATCCAAAGAAAAATCATCGCCTGAAAGAATGTAATAAAATTCCGGTGATGAAATTCTTCCGAGTGGTATCTTAACAGACACCACCTGGTTACCCAGTGTTTCCATATCATTATCCTTATAAAGCTGGATGAATGGGTTTATTAAAGTTGAAATTTCTGTTTCTGTGTTTAATACTGTAAATAACTTTTCATATTCAACGTGGAGCAGTTCAATGGCATGTGGTAACGTGCAATACATACCATCACGGTATTTGCGTAAAAACCAAATTACAGCCGCCAATAAATTAATGGGCGATTCGATAAAAAAATCGCCTTGCTTGTTTACCCATGTCCTGTTCATGCTTAACAGTAAAGACCTACTGGATTCAATGGCACTCGTTAGATTAAACAATGTTGCAGGATGAATAGGATTGCATTGATGCGAAAGCTCAGGATTTGTGAAGTTGATAGAATAATATGCAGCGCCTTTGGGATATTTATTTCTGTGTTTTAGAAAACAATTATAGGTAAGCGTACTTAGCTCAGGGAACTTATGATCGAAGACAAATAATGCCATCCCCCTTTCAATGATCTGCTGGATAAAATTCTCAACAACAAAATAACTTTTACCACTGCCCGGAGAACCCATAATTAATATGCCCCTGCGTGCATTCACAAAGTTGATCCAACTGTTCCGCTTTTGCGACTTCAGCTTATACTTTGCGGGCAGATTAAGCGAGTAAGCATTGGTGATTAATCTTTCTTCCTGCGGAAAGGTTTCATTGCCTTTATTAAAAACATCCGGTTTAAGTTTACATTTAATGATGCGTGTAAGCAATCCACTTCCTGTTAATATCAGAATAAAACCAATGCCTGTAATGCTGATATAAGCGGCAGCCAAAGTAGTAGCGGATAAACTATTAATGTATAAAATAAAGCCGCTGGTTAAGTATAAGAGTAAGCCTGTAATAAGATAAGCAAAAGCTATCCTGTAATTCAATTTTTCGCTCTTTCTTCCTTTTACTCCCAATACCGATAATAACAAAAAAGCCAGTGCAATTAACTTGGATTTCATAAATCCGCTCAATAATCCTGTATGGCTGATGTTTTTCAATACCTGGTCTGAAATTTTGCTTGTTAACTGCCATGTTTCAAAAGCAACGTAACAATAATAATAGCAGTGTATCAATAACACCGCTATGGCAATCATCCGAGTCATGTCTATGACTTTCTTTAACCCCTGTTCATTTTCTCCTGTATGCATAGTCATAACTATTTGTTTTATTTTAGTGATGTAATTTTTTTCTTCTTTTTCTGCGCAGTTCATCGTTTCTCAATTCAGCCGCCAATGAACCTTCCTGTTCTGTTTGAATAAGTTCTTTAAATACTTCTTTTACGCCTGGTATTTTAAAAGTGATACCGTTTTCTTCTGCAGTTGTTAGTGCAGATTGTTTTTGTTCGTTTGCATGTTTGAACGCGGGTCGTTGTGTAAGCTTTTGTTCATGACGCTGCATTTGCTGATTACAACGTTCCTGGATTTGGTTAGCGCTGTAAGGTTTACCCAAATCGCTGCCATTGAATACACATTTGGTTTGATGATCTATGTATGTTAAACCATAAATAATACCCTTATCATTTTGACGAAGCACCAATTGTATTCTTTCTTTTTGCAGGGCGTTTATTAGTTCCTGCAGGGATTGTTCTGGACGTTTGACAAAAGAAAAATCAATTGCATTTTTAATCCGCAGTTTATGCCTCTGTTTTTCTGTTTGATTTTGCAGAAATTTTTGCTGCAGAAATTTTAAAGTGGGCTTGTTATAAATCTGGCTGGCTTTAATGGGAATGCCAATCTTTTCTCCCTTATCATTTAATATCCGGTACATCAAACCTTTGCTGTTATACAATTGTGAGCCTTCTTTGCCTCTGTCTGCAACGATGTTGTATTGTTTCAATACTGCATTTAATTCAGGCAGCGAAGCGTATTTATAAGTTGGTAGAATAACGTCCAGCACATTGGTGATAGCGCGGCGAGTATCTGATTTACCATACTGTACTTTTTGAATATTTACGGGTTTGATTTCATAAGCTTGTTTTAAATGATGCGCCTCTGCCTGCACCAGCTTAAATTCTTTTTCAATTTCTTTTCTCGCTTTCTCTGATTGGTTGCGGCCGATGTTCTGCATTTTAATCCGCTTTCCATCCCGCTGAATATTTGTAGTTACCACATGCAAATGGGGATGTCCTGCATCGTGATGCTGATACACTAAATAAGGCTGGTTGCCAAAACCAATGCTGCGCATATAAGTGTCTGCAATTTTTTGCAGTGTTTCTTTATCCAGCTTTTCCGAAGGATCAAAATTTAAAGAGATATGGACAGCATTTAATTTGGTTCTTTCATTCAGAGAAATAAGTTTTTCCAGCGTCCTGATCTTATCTGTAAATCCAAGCTGCTCTGTATCCTTTCCATAGTTCCCGGAATGGATCAGTTGTGCCACATTTTGCTTCAGTTTATTTTCATTATATTGTAATACATTTTTGATGCTGGCAGACGACTTGATTACTGCAACCATTGCTCGTTGATTTGATTGATTTTTGATTTGATTTCATCTACCTTTTTAAGCAGGATTTGCTTGCTTGATTCATTCAGCAACAACCAGGTTTTTATTTCTTCAACATGCTGTAAACTGTGCAGCCTTTTTACGATCTGATTGTAGTTATTTCCAATAGCATTGAGTTCATTTCGTAAGACAATCATTTCTGCCATAAAGTCGTCCAGCGACTGATTGCGGGTGTAAATTGCAATGGGTTTGTCCAATAATTTTTTGCGCACGTAGTCGCTAAATTTTCTGCAAGTGGAGTGAGAAAATTTCTGATGAATCCTTTCTGATTCTTTTGGTGTAAGCCTTACCTGTAAAAGCTCAGACCGGTTTATTTTTTCTTCCGTCATCACATTTCTTTTACCTCGTTAATAAATAAACACTGTTCAAAATCTTTCCAATAACCGCCACCGACTTTGGAGGAAATGGCGGTAAAATTTCCGTTGTATTACAACGGGACATTTTACCGGTAGCAGCGAAGCAGGCTGCCTCAACCGCTGGCATCTTCCTATATATTGTTATCAGGTTATTTCAAAGATGGTTTTTGGAGCGTCTGCTATCCAAAGAAGATTTAAAGTTTTTGTTTGACCTGCTGTTTTTGCGATAATCCGATATGCACTAACCAATCATTCAGGTCATCATACCGATGGTATAAATGGCGTTCATCCCGAAATTTTTCTTTATCCAAATCCAATGCTTTTTGTGTAAATTTTTGTCCTGTTCTATCGTTGTCTAAAAACAAATGAACGCAGGTATGCTCCTGCATTTTCGGCAGCCTCTTTTCAAAAAAAGAAGTGGAGTTTAAGACCAAATAATTGCACAAAGGCTCCTGCTGATTGTAATACATATTTTTATAAGAAAGGAAATTGAAAAAGCCTTCAAAAACGGCTAATTCCTTTGCACCGTTATTAATAAATGTGCTGTCTTTTGGAGAGCTGCTTCCTTTAAAAGAAGCATTGCGTAATTCATAGCCTTCTGCATCATTTTTAAACCCTAAAGCATAGTAAGTTTTATCGCCGATTTGATAACGGATTTCTTTTAGATATTGCTCTGCAACAGGTAATGCAATTCTTCTTTCATGCAGGTATTTTAACAGCGGGTAAGAACTGATAGAATGGGTGGAAAGAATGCTGATTGTATTGCCTTCATTATCCGGGTTCGATTGTTTCGTTATTTGATATTTCAGCGCAATAACCGGACTATCCAGCTTCTGCAGAAAATCACTTATACTGCAATGGTGAAATAAAATACCGAAGTCAACTAAGTTACCCCCTTTGCCATCTGCAAAATCATACCAACGATTCATTCTTCGGTTTACTTTGAAAGAAGGTGTTTTTTCATCATGTAAAGGGGAATGATACCAGTAGCTGTTGACGGAAATTTTTGTTGGCTGAAAGCCCAGCCCGGACAGGTAATCTACCATGTCCATTTGTTTTGCCTGTTCGATTGTCATAACACACATTTTCTTGTTCACAAATTCAAATGACAGTATCGAAAGTATGTATGACAATACAAATAAAAATGACCCCTTCAATTTTTGAAGAAGTCATAGTATTAATGAATTCGTTGCGTATTAACTGAGCTGTGGATTATTGATGTTGAAGTTTATTTCGGCCAACTCATTTTTCAGTAATGCCCTTTTTAAAATTATCTATCAGCTTGTGGAAATTGTTCCAATGTCGCTTAATTTGATTCGAAATTTTATTGTCATCAATTATATTAGCAGCAAGTTGAGCATATGTCAGATAATTACCCCAATCAAATTTGTGAGATAATATAAATCTGTCTTTATGAGTTTTATCCCGTTTATAAATTCTTCTTCGTTCAGCACCGAGATAGGTAAATCTTTTATATAGTCTTGATTTAAATAGTTGCCCTTTTGTATTTGTGTTATTATGAAAAGCGTAAAATGTTCCTCTTGCAAAACTTCTTTTCATTTTTCTATAATAGCTGGCAATACTTGAATTTTTTAGAAGTGTGTTTTTCCCATCAAATTGAAAACCTAAATATTCAAACTTTGTATTATTCTGAAGTTTATTAGTTTTCAAATTTTTTTGACGGCAAATAAACCGATTACTGGATTTGTCAAATTTGAAAGAAAATATTTGTGTTTTTGAGTCCTGAATTTCCAGACAGTAATCTTTGATTTTATCCGTAAAAAAATCTATGACGGTTTTCATATAATCCGATTTACAAACAACGACCATATCATCGGAATATCTTCTATAAATTCCATGCAAATGAGTTAAAAGATCATTTGCAGATTTATCAAATTCAAATAAATAAACATTTGCAAGAACAGCACTTATTGGCGACCCTTGGGGAATTCCCTTATGCCTTAATTTTAAAACCTTTTTGTTGGCATTATCATAGACGTATTTATTTGCTTTTATTAATCCTTTGTTTCTAATAAATTTAATTTCATCATTCTCACAAAATGCAATTGCTCTTTTATTTCTTAAATAAAACCTCTTTCCAACACTCTTATTTTTAATTAATGCAGGTTGCCTCTCAACTAAGATTTTTGTTTTGAAAGCTTCAAAAATTTGATTTTCTTCTACGTAAGAAAACTTAGTGATGTTTCTAAAAACATTATAATGATCATCAGAAAATTCAGGGACGATTTGCTTCCAAACCTTTTTTAATTTTTTGTGATTAATATTATCAAAAAAACATTTTATATCAAAAGTTATCGCAACTAATTCCGGTTCCCTTGAATTTTTTATGTATGAGAATATTTCATTGGCAAAATCAACATTGCATTTGTTTCTCGAATTTGGGATACTGGGATTTAGCTTTAATCTTCTGTATGCAGTCACACAATTATTGATTCCTGCATCGTGCAGCTTTTTTTCGTATTCGATTGATATTAGTTGTGAATAGTAACTGTAAATATTTGCATCTAAGTGATTAGAATAATATAATTCTCGTTCTTTGAATGTTGGTTTTCTTAAAATTGAACGACTACCATCATGGCAGATTTCTTTTCTAAACTTTCTTGTTTCTGTTTTTCTGTGAATGAATGGAAAAAAGGCATGCTTCGATATTTTATTCTTATCTGAAACATACTTTTCAATCCACCCTTTATCGTTCGGCTGTAGTGGGAATCCAATATGTGGATAGCGCTTTAAACGAAACCAATCTTTTTCTCTTTTTTGTGTCGCATTCATAAATAGAGATGAGGGGTAGGTGCAACTACGGGGCATGCCTTACTTAATGGAATAATACATGCATTCCACAATACTCTTAACGAATATTGCCCCTTCAAGTTGGGAAGAATTATATTCATAACTTTACAAATAATACATGGTATTATGAGCTTCATTAGAATACAACAGCATCTATGCCGTGAACTTTCTTTCGTCAGTTCTTGCATAATTGGAATTGCTGTTCCGTAAGCAACATATGTCTTGCTTAGCTGTAACCTATAAAACGTACTATTCGGCTCACCTACCTTACTCATCTCATATTTTTATTAAGTTGTCATTGCGTTTAGTCTTTTGATATTATACAAACCGCAAGGATTTATGCTGTCAAGCATAGTTTCAAATTTAAAATTTCAAAAAATCGATATCTAAATCATCAATTCAATATTATACATTTTGTATGTCGGGGGTAATCCAATTTTATTAGTTAATACTTCCCCCTTTACAAATAATCGCTAATCCATTGCATTAGATATAAAGTTGATTAACAGCTGCTCGGTATTAACACAAAATAAGTAATAAATATAAACAATGCATCAATGAAGATACGTTGCTTGCAAAATATGTTTTCCATGCTTTAGCACTTTAAAGCTTTAGGGTTGAAAAAAATCCTGCCGGTCCTGGCGGGATTTTTTAGTTTATTATTAATAACCCCTTCAATTTCTGAACAGGTAAAATCCTCTTTGAAAACTTATTGCATAATAGTTTTACAGCGTGAACAAGATTCGTGAAGCAAAAATTCTATTGTATGTTATCAGCAAAAGATGTAAGCATTATTTATGAGACGCTCTTAACGTCTCCGGGCATGAATGATACAGTGAAAATTGATTTGCGTATGCCGCGTAAAAATGCACTGTTATTAACCAGGGTTATAGAATTGGGGCTATTGGCAAAAGATAGCGAAGGCGGTTTCTTGCAAACGGCAGGTAAAGACGCCATAGCAGAACTCAATAATCTTACCGACAGCATTCTGGAAAAAGCAGGATTAACGGAAATGTACAGCAAGCTCAACGAATTGCAATCAAAGTGAGCCGGTATGGAACGTAATGTATCATCATTTAAAACAGCCATCCGCAAAGGTTATGAGCCACGATTATATACTTATGATCTATCGCAAATACCTTTAGGTGAATTTGACGCTATACTCGATTTTAAAACATGGTCAAAACGCATCATTGCAATCAATTGTTATTTTACAAAGATTGCCACCAAAGAAAAATTCGTAGTAACGGTTTATTGTAATAACCACACAGGCAGGTATGATATAACAGGCTCTAATGTGAATTTTGCCGATTGTGCAGTTAACGCTTCTTATCATATCTGTATTCAAAAGAATAATAAAGACAAAGTATTTATCAGCAGCGTTCAACTTATACAGCATATTAACCAGTCAACAAAAAAGGAATGCCGCCTGTAGGCGGCGAAAATTTTTTAAGGCTTGCCGGTTTCGGCAAGCCTTAGCTTACATAATTCTTCTTCTCAAAAAAACTATTTATCTTTTAAGAATAATGAAAAAGCCTATAACAGATAAATCAAATAGTCGTGCACATTGCACGAACTTTGTGTTATCAAACATCCGGACTATTTGATTTCAATTGGCCACGTACAACTTTAAGAAAACAATGCTTTCTTCAAGCCAAGAGCTGCAAGTTCAGTGGAGAATTTTACAGCCTCAATATTATCCAGTGGATTTAATAAACCATAATCATGAATAAACCCATTAAAAGTTTGAATGGTTACGGGCACGCCTGCTTCATCTAATTTTCTTGCATAAGCTAAACCTTCATCATGCAGAATGTCATTCTCAGCTAATAATACAAAAGCCGGTGGCAAATCTTTCAGTTCGTCTAAAGAAGCCTGGAATGGTGAAGCATAATATTCTTTTCTTTTCTCAACCTCAGGCAGATAATTATTCCACATCCATTTCATCATATTAGCTGTTAAAAATCTTTCTTCTGCGTATTTCTGCCAGCTTTCACGTGTAAAATCAGCATCTGCAACAGGCCACAGCAATAACTGGAATTTTATTTTTGGACCGCCTTTATCTTTAGCCATCAAACAGGTTACGGTACTCATATTGCCGCCAACACTATTGCCTGCAATTGCCAGGTTTTTTCCATCAACGCTAATTTCTTTTCCGTTTTCAGCAACCCATTTAGTGGCTGCATAAATTTGGTTTATTGCAGTTGGGTATTGTGCTTCAGGCGATGGCGTATAATCAACAAAAACTGCAGCCGCACCACTGTTCACCACTAAATCCCTTACCAGTCTTTTATGCGTAGGATAATCTCCCAACACCCAGCCGCCGCCATGTACGAACATAAAAACCGGAAGTATATCTGCCTCCGAATCTTCAGGCTTTACAATATGGATGTTTACTGTAATGCCATCCTGTGTAATTTCTCTTTCCGTTTCATAAATGCCCGAAATATCAACCTTAACCGATTTTTGGGCATCAATCAACACTTGCCTAGCCTCCTTCGGAGTCATTTCTTCCATCGGCTTTGTGCTCTCGCTGTTTAATTTTTTCAGAAATTTTCTGATCCCTGATAGAATCTGCAGGTCTTTTTCTGCCGGAATTGTTGTTGCCATCGTTATTGTTTTTTATTATTGAATGAATAAAGTAAACTGTGATATCAATTCCCTTTTTTCTCCAGTTCCGCCGTTACCACTTTTGCCATTTCTTTTGAGCTGAACGGGTTCTGCCCGGTGATAAGATTGTCATCTATTACGACTTTAGATGTCATGGGAATAAACGCTTTTTTATAATGTACATTTCTCTCTTTCAAAGCTGCTTCAAGATTGAACGGCACTTCTTTTTTTCGCCTTGCAATGGATTCTTCAAACCAGTCGAATCCTGTTATAGATTTTCCTTTGAGTAAATAATCATTGTTAGAAAGTTTTACATTCAACAAGCCGCCAACACCATGACAAATGGCTGCTACCATTTTGTTTTTTTCATATTGGTTTTTGATGATTTCTTCCAGCGTTGCATCATGTGGAAAATCATACATCGTAGCATGTCCGCCGGCTAAATACACGCAATTAAACGATTCATTCTTTACGTCTTCCAAACTTTTCGAATGGTTCAGTTCATTCATGAAAGCAGGGCTGTTGTAATAATCTTTAGAAATTTTATCAAGCACCAACGGCTTCAAACTTTCAGGATCAATCGGCACTTCGCCTCCTTTCGGACTTGCTATTGTAACGCTCCATCCTTTCTCTTTAGCTGCATGATAAATATGCGTGAGTTCGCTCAGCCATAAACCTGTTTTCAATCCGCTTGCATAGTGCCCAACATTGGTAACAATTAATAAAAGTTTTTTCATCTGTAATTCATCTGTAATTATATACCAAAGGTCTCTGTTGAACATTAAGATATAGTAACCTTATCAACGAAGATTGTAACAAAATCTCTGAATAATATTCTATTCAATTAAACGATTGCCTGAACTCCAGCGGAGAAACAGATGTGTGGTGTTTAAATAACCGGTGAAAGGATTGCGGATGTTCAAAGCCCAACTGGTAAGCGATTTCTGAAACTGACATACTGGTAACAGATAGAAGCTCTTTTGCTTTTTCTATCAGCTTGTTTTGAATATGTTGTTGCGTGGTTTGCCCGGTATGTACCCGTAGCATATCGCTGAGATAATTAGGGCTTAAGTGCAATTCGCCCGCAACAAATTGAACCGTCGGTATTCCGTTTATTGCCAGCTTATCATCTTTAAAATAGTCATGCAATAAGGCTTCTAACTTTGTAAGTAAATCTGTATTTACTTTTTTTCTCGTAAGGAATTGACGGTTATAAAAGCGGTCGCAATATTTCAATAACAAATCAATATTGGAAACTAGTAAATCCTGGGTAAACGCATCCATATTAGCCGCTATCTCCCGCCTGATATTTTCAATAATATCCATCACTGATTTTTCTTCTTTTTCAGAAATATGCAGCGCTTCATTGGTTGCATAGGAGAAAAAACCATAATTTTTTATTTGAGAAGCCAACGGGAAACTTTGTAAAAAATCAGGATGTACTACAAGAACAAATCCTCTTACACCATTCAGCAAAACATCTTCAAACTGCAACACCTGGTGTGGGGCAATAAAGTACATAATACCTGCATCAAAATCAAAATATTGCTGACCGTATTTGCATTTGCCGCCTGCACAATCCTTCTTTAAAGCAACCACATAAAAATCTGTTGTTATGGCGCTTAAAATAGTTTCCGGCTCCAGGTTAACATCATCAAAATTGAATACGCTGATTAAAGGATTAGATGGTTTTTCCAATCCTAAAAACTGGTGCAATGCGTTAATGGAAGAAACTTTTGAAGGAGCTTTCATAGTTTGATTTTCTGCTTTATACATCACCAATGTACTCCTTATTTTATTATGAAAATTGTTCGTTTTTAATTTGCACCATTCCCTCTTTATATGTTGTTATTACAAAATCCGGAAAACGTTTCCTGAATTTTGAATCATCAAATAAATTATGATATCCATATCGCGGTAATAACTCCAATAGTTCTTTCATTTTTTTATTAAAAAGCGAGGCGATTTGAAAGACAATTTTTGGAATAACGGTATAGCTTAATTCTTTACCATACACTTCAGAAGCCAACGCAATAAAGGCTTTATAAGTAAGATGATTTTTATTAACGGGCAAATGCCAGGTTTGGTTATATGCATCCGGCGTATTGCCGATTAATGCGGTGGCACGGCTTGCATCGGGCGTCCAGATAAGGCTGCGCTTTTTATCAGCGCTTAAAAGCACTTTTATTTTTTTGTCTGCTTTAATATTCTCAAAAATTAAAGTGTTGGTTATGCTTTGTGTTTTACCCGGACCATAAAACTCCGGTGCACGGCAAATAACGGCTTCTATTTGCCTTGAATTCATTTCTTTCAAAAGCATTTCCGCCATTTCCTTTCTTACTTTTCCTTTTCTGCCAATAGGTGCAAAAGGCGTTTGTTCGGTAAGCACATCATCATTTTGTGGATACATGTACGTATTATCAAAAAACACCAGTTTTGTTTTGTTGATTTTGCATGCATCAATTACATTTCTTGTTATTACAGGAAATTGTTTTTCCCATAACTCCGAGTTCATTGGAAGCCCTAAAGTGAAGTAGGCTATCTCGCTGCCTTTCACTGCTTCAATAGCTTTTTCTTTTATGGATAAGTCAGCCGAAAAAATTTCGTCGGTATCATTTATTTTTTGTGGCTTCCGGCTCACCACACGAATGTCTGAAGTATAATTTCGCTTCAGCTCTCTTGCAAGTTCTTCACCTATTTGCCCGTTTGCGCCCAATATTGTTTGCATAATCGTTTTATTATTTTTCTTCAACCAATTCCGGCGTGTATAAGGCTGCTTGAAATTCGGGCTGATAATCGTAGCGAAACAGCTTACCTAAATCCATAGATTTTAATAAAGTTGAAAGCGGTCCGTCAGTCAATTCAAGCTTTAAATCTTCATCTTTTTTACTGCTTGCTTTTTTTATAGCACGTATGTCAGTAAAGCCATGCGTTAATTGAGAATCTTTATTCAGATTAATAAAATTGGAACGGAGAACTTCAGGCTCGTGTTTTTCAATATCCAGTTTTTTTCCGCTCATGATAAAATCCAAATTCTCTGCTTCATCATAAACTTTGAAGGTCATATTATCGCCGGTTGTATCATAATCCATACGAATTAACCACTTCGGCAGGTTGTAACCCACCACACCGCGAACCCTTGCCAGTTCAGTATCTACAGGAAGTTTTAATACATATCCCCAAAGACTGTTCTCGCTTGTTTCGCCAAGCAAAGAGAAAATACCCCAGTTTCTTTTTTCCGGTTTTGTAGTTACAATTGAAACAGATAATTCGTTGTAAGAATCATTGTCGCAGTAGTGATACCTGTAAGCGGTAATGGCAACCAATCCACGACCGGGTACAATGGAGATTGGTTTCACCAAATCCACTACTGCTACCGGAACGAGTTCTTTCAATCGCTTCATGTCCGCAGTATAAATAGCTGTGATGCTGCTGTTGCTGTAATAGAAGTTAGGAGAAAAAGTGATGAAGCCAACATATTTTCTCTCTTTCTGAATCGTTTCGAACCAGCTTAAATCAATATCAGGTCTTTCTTTAGCAATAACCGATAAGGGAGGATTAGAGCGGAAGCGGTGATATAAGCCGCCTTTCAATACCGGCACATCATGACCGGCAAGGTCAATCATTATTTCATTTTCTTTTTTGGCATTCATATATAAAAATTTGAGTTTGTAATTTTCCTGCGTTATTTATTACAGGCATTTTCTAATGCAGCACAAAAGTGATAACGATTTGTATAAACTTAGTAACTCAATCTACTTAAGTCGTAACATAATCTCTGTGAACGTATAAAGCAGTTATTTGCCTCAAGCTAAATTTTACCATTTTTTAAGAATGCAAAATATATTTCCATAAGCAGGATACGGTTTCGTACGACACAGTTAAAGTTTTAAGGACTGATTCTGAACGGAAATAGATAAATAAATCGCAAGATACCTTCCGGCATCAGCGTTTTTCTTTTGCTACTTTTCTTTTGTCGCGCCTGCAAAAAGAAAAGTAGCGCCGCACAGATTTATCTATGCCGGGCAACTACTTTAAAAAATCAAGCTGCTTTATATTATTCCATTGTCAGCCATAGAATAGTAATCTTCGCTGCTAATAATGATATGATCGAGTAGGGCAATATCCATGAATTGCGCAGCACTTTTTATTCTTTGTGTCATAGCTTCATCCTGCCGGCTCGGAGAAAGCGCACCGCTCGGATGTGAATGGGATAAAATCAGTCCAGAAGCCGCCAGCTTTAAAGCTGTAACCAATATCAGGCGTGTATCGGCAACTGTGCCGATAATCCCACCTATTGAGTGCTTATTGACGGCAAGAACTTTTTTTGCATTGTTGAGATAAAGAACACAAAACTGTTCCTGCAATTCAAGAATGTTTTTATTATAATAGTTGCGCAGTATATCATACGCATCTTTTGAACTTTTGATAACCGGGCGTTCAGAAGGCTTCACATTTGATTTATAGATAACTTCTACTTCGGCAACCTTAGTGCATTTTGTTTTTCCTGTCGTCACTGCCTGTATATTTTCCATAATACCTTGTTTATTTTTTCCTGATTTTCGTTTTAATATGCGCCTGTTTTTATCGCGGCGGCGCTCCCGCACCAAAGATTATTTTAAAAACCCTTGTTGATTTATATTCCGCAGCCACTGGTTTGCAAATGCCGCATGTGCTTCCTGCCATGCAGGTTTATAGGTTGTTACAGCATTGTTTTCGATGCAAACACTTTCTTCATAAACCCCTAAATTATCCTGTTGGAACATTTGCGGATAAATGCCGATGCTGTCATAATCTTTTTCATTTTTCCTGTTATCTACTACGATAAAAACCATTTCAGGGTCGCGCATTAAATCGCCGTTTTGTTCAAAGTAATGTGCAAGACTGTATAGCTGCGCTTTGCCATAAGGCGTATTGATGAGCGTTCCGATTTGTTCCATCACCAACGGCATAAAGCCTTCACTCGTAAATTTTATATAGTCTTTTATGCCCATCCTGTTTAAGAGCTTACAAAAAATTCTTGCAGCTTCTTTATTTATCTTTTTCATCTGTTTTGTTTTTTTAATCTTCCAAAATGTTTACTCCCTGTTTGCGGTTAATAGTTTCACTGCCGTATTTGGCTTTGATTTCAGGAAGTGTTTTATTGCCACCTCGTGTTTTATATAACTCGCTACGGTAATACCAAGCGCCTTTTTTATGCGCAAAAAATAACCCTGCTTCTTTTAGCTCTTTGCGTACCGGATAGGTGTTGCCTGTTACCCATATCCAATGGCCTACCGCTTCAATAATGATGTCCGGCAGGTGTATGATTTGCTCAATCACACATCGGTATTCTTCGGAGAATTTTATAGCAGTATCGGCTTCTTCATCGCTCATGCCTGCGCCTTTGGCTATATGTGCGCAGGCATAACTGTATTCGCGGTTAATCTCCTGCATGGTTGCCGTGTCGCCGCCTGCATCGGAATGGTTTTCTTTTGCTAATTTTTTATACTGCGCCTTTACTTCATCTATTGTTGTGCAATCTTTAAAGTATTTCATATCCTTTCTGTTTTAGCGGTTAAAGGGTTTGGGCTGAAAGCGTTTAAAATGGCAGGTCGTCGCCTGTTTCACCGGCTGTTGTTGTGGTATTGCTTTCACCTGTATCAGCCTGCTTTTTGCCGGTACTTTTGCCGTGCAGTTTGATATTGTTTACATGCATGGCAAGCGCAGCAATGGTTTTGCCTTCCATGTTTTCCCATGTGTCAAGATTGATGCGGCCGTTTAGCTCGACAAGCGTGCCTTTGGTTAAATGTTCGGCAATGGTTGTGTTAATCCAGTAAGCGCAGTTGAAATACCTCACTACTTTTTTTGCTTCGCTGTCATTCTTTGCTTTGTGGCTGTCATTAACAGCAATAGAAAAATTGACAACCTGTTTGTCGTTCTTTGTTGTTCTTACTTCTGCGTTTTTAACTACGCGCCCTACTAAAGTTTCCATAACTTAAAATTTAATTGATGAATAAAAATTGATTACTGATTGAATAAAGTGAGTGAAGCGGCTTTGTTATAATTGATTTCCCTGTTGCCGCTGTGTTTCTGTACGAGGTGATACACGGTTATGTCCTCGTTTAAATAAATTGCCCATGCACTGATTAAAGATTTTGAGCGGTTGTAACGCCTGCGGCGTTGAATCTGCCATGAAAGCCGCATCAGTTTTGAACGTTGTTCATGCTGCATACGATGAAAGTTTTTAGTGTGATTTATTTGTTTTCTGTACTCGGCTTAGCGCCTCGTCCTTTCTCTCGTAGCAACCCGGCCCTAAGGCAGGAAGGGATAAAAGCAAGGTTTTTACCCAAAAAATTTTTGACCGTGGAATAAAAAGCAAAGCGGTTTATGCCGCGAAAGCAAAAAAGTCCCGCTCCGAAGCGGGAAGCTTTTTTTGAGTAAAACCTGTGGCAAGCCGGAGTTTACGAAGGCGCAGACCTTGCTTTTAGCACAGCCTGCCAGGATCTTCGCGCAGGAAGGGATAGACGAGTTTTTTCTTATTAAAAAAATAAAATCAAAAAAGCTTAGTATGGTGGCAGGAAGTGAAAGAAGGAATGTTGTCCGCAGGTGAAGCGAAGCATGAGCAGAACGCGGCAATCATGAAGGAAAGAACTGCCTGCCTGCATACGCCTTTGAAGCGAGACGGCGGATGCGGGCTTATCAAAACAAAACAGCCACCGCATGGGCTGGATGGCTTCATGCAAAAGATAAAGTTGTTATGGCATATTTGATAAGATATAATTTTGGCTCTCAGAAATCATTTGGATGGAACATTATTTCAATCTTCCGGTCAGTGTAAACGGAGAAAAACAGAGTTTTATAGGTCGGCTGGTGACATTTGGCTATGTATATAAGTATTACATCATTGTAGATGGACAGGAACTTGTTTTTGAGAAGGATGAGGAACAGCAATACAGGGGTATTGTCCGGTCAGAACGTTCAAGACAAGCCTATAAGGCCAGACTTAATACAAGCGATCATTACCGCACTGGATAATCTATAAATTTTCAATTACGCTTTGCAGGTTCTTCGTAAATGTGGATGGTTTATATTACGGATAATTTTGATTTATCAAACAACATCGATTTGAAGTTTCTAAAGTCATATACTATGAAGAGACTACTACTTATTGATGATGATCCGGAGGATCAGGAATTCTTTATTGAACAATTACTTCAATATAAATCCGATGTGGAAGTTGTTTCAGCTTTCAACGGTGAACAGGGCTTAAAACTGATTTATGATTTGAAGCCCCGGTGGGTATTTTTAGATATAAACCTTCCCTGTATTGATGGGCTGCCACTCCTGGAATTAATTAAAGAACTACTACATGCGGAAAAGATAAACGTGTTCATTTATTCAACATGTAATAATGTTTACAGCAAGGCCAAAGCGTTTCAACTGGGTGCTAGAAACTATTTCCGCAAAGCAGAAAGCATCAGAGAACTAAAAATGATTTTTCAGCAGGCTTTCAGCGTTAATCTGCCCGTAAATGTCAATAGTTAAATCACAATACGTTGAAAGAAATTCCTTCACTTTAAAAATGTGTTTATGTTACAAACTGTACTTCCTTCTGTTAATTTCATTGCAAATATCCAGGACCTTATCAAGATAAACGATGCCGAGCTGTCCGAGTTGGAAGACCGCTTTGCCAAAGGCATTGAACAGATTGATTCTTGCATTAACCGAATAAAAAATTGTTCAGACGGGATTGAAAAAATACTGCAGCGTGTTGGATTAAATGAACAGGATATTATTTTAAGATAAGAGGGTTCATTTGTTATTTACCTGCGAAACGAATACTCCACTAAATAAACGCTTGCAAAGCCCGCATGTTAGCATCCATTGTTTTTTTATGCAACAAGCTTTTAAATAAATCGCCTTTTGTTTTTAACCTGTGCAAGATTGTTTCAATGGTAAATTGTTCAGGCTTGAGACCTGTTTTGACTTCAGCCCAGTCCAAAGGTGTGGAGACTGTAGGAAGATATGATGGCCTGCAGCTATATACTGATGCAATGGTATCTGCTTCGTCATTTTGATTGTAATCAATGAAAACCTTATCACCCCGTTTGGCAACAGTATTTTCACTGGTTGCCATATCCGGTATCATGGAAGCAATTTGTTTTGAGATGTTTACCGCTACCAAGCGTGCCTGCGGAAATGTAAAGGTGGTGCAGGGCAATAAAATATGCATCCCTGTTTTACCACTTGTTTTAATGAATGCTTTCAGCTTATGTTTGTCAAAAAACTTCTTACACATTTTCGCTACCTTAATTACTTTCTCAAAGTCATTATCTGATGGATCCAAATCTATGATTATATAATCAGCATGCAGGTAGTCCTTTGTTCTGGAAGACCAGGGATTAATATCAATACAGCCAAGATTAATTAACCATAGTAAGGTTGCCTGATTATCGCATACCAGGTAATCAATAACTTTCGGCTTACCGGCTTTGGGATGTTTTCGCCTGACCTGAAAGACATTGGCGCATTCAGGTTGTCGCCCTTCCATGTCTTTAATGTAAAAACCTTCATCCATTGGGCCATTGGGCTTTATCAATAACGACAACGGCCGGTCTTTCAGGTATGGCAAAATGTATTCTGCAATACTGTTATAATACAATACAAGGTTTGCTTTTGCCACACCTTTCCATAATTCCCGGTCAACATTTGTCAGTTGTATGGAACAATCTTCAATTTCAAAGATTTGTTCATTTTCTATTTTGATTTCGTCAATACGGCGCCAGTTGCTGCCGGCGCTTACCTTTGATTTGGGTTTTGGTGCATCTGCTTTTATAACTTGTTTTTCCTGCCCGGTTGACAATGGAATTTCCCGTACAACATCTTTTGCTTTTTTATCGTACCTGAAACCAAGAAAGACAGCAGGCTTACGTATGCGTCCTGTATTTGTCCAGGTGGCAAATTTAAAATTTGCGACAAGCTCAGGTTTCGCATAGTGGATCACAGCACCTTTTGTATCAAGTATTTTATTAACGAAAGGAGAGTTTTTAATTTCCAGCGCTTTCAACTTTCTTAAGATGCCCGGCATTTCGGACTCTTTGAAACCACCGCCGGAGCGGCCAATCCATTCCAGTTCTCCTTTATGGTTATATGCGCCGAATAATATTGACCTGAATAAACGCACTTTTTCAGATTCTGCCCAGCCGCCAATTACAAACTCCTGTCTCCTGGCCGTTGGTATTTTGAGCCAGTCGGCACTTCGTGCGCCTTCGCGGTAAATACTGTCTGCACGTTTTGCAACAATGCCTTCCAACCCGGTTGCTTCTGCTTTTTTGAAAAGTTCAATCCCATCATTAAAAACCTCACTGACTTTTATAACTTTATTGTTTTTAATAAAAGCTTTTAAGATCTTTCTTCGCTGCGTCAATGCCTGGTCTTTTAAGCTTTTTCCGTCCTTCCAGATAATATCAAATACAAAATATACAAGCGGCGCCGTTGGGTTATTGCCTTGTACTAAGTCAAATATAACCTTCCCTTTTTCGTCGAATGCCACCACCTCGCCATCAATAATAAAATTGCCTTTCAGCTTTAAAACAGCTTCTTTGATAGCAGGATAACGGGCAGTGTAATCCAGGCCGGAACGGGAACGCAGCATGACTTTTCTGCCTTCTTTAAATGCAACAATGCGATAGCCATCGAACTTATTTTCAAACAGCCAGCCCGGTGCCGTGAAAGGTTCTTTGACCAACGTGCAAAGCATGGGCTTCACAGACGCAGGCATGCGTGAAATCAATGTCATAATAATAAGCACTTAAAACAGTAAGGGTGGTTATTCGAAGAACTTAATTCCACACAACCACCCTAAATAAAAACAACAAACGATAAAGCTACATCTTACCGGATTGCAGGTGTTTTTCAATATCTTCCCTGTAAGGCCCGTATTTCTTTATGGCATCAACAATTTGTTCATGGGAGTATTGTTTGTGCTGCCTGTGGAGGTATTCGACCTCAGAAGGATCGTTGCTATCAACCTTATTCCTGTCCCGGTTATCCTGCCTGTTTTTGTTATCCATATACTTAAATTTAAAATTATTATTTCAACTATCAGGCCAGTAGCAGCCATTCCTGTTGCTTTCATCTTATCTGTCTTAATTTGCAGGCATGATCAGCATGGAGCAAATAGAAGAACTGGAAGCTTTTTTTAGGAAAACTACCATACCCAAAACAATAAAATTACATGGCGCCATTACTTATCATGATGTCCCAAAATTCGTTTGGGAAAATCTTGCCATGTTAAAGGACAATAGCCTTACAGGGTTGTGCGCGGCTGTCCGGTTTGATGACCTTCTGCAGCTCAAAAAGGCGCTTAAAGAAACAAATAATTAACCCCGCTTATTTTACAACGGCATTACATCCTCTCGCATGCAGAACTCAAATCTTCAACCGTTATAATATTTAACCGCACTGATAATCAATGCTTAAATTATTTAGCATGCATTACTAAAAATATTAGTAATCTTTGTGTGGTAAGCATTCATAAATGAGTAAAGAAAATATCATAGCGCAGCTTCAGCGGGATATCCTTCCCTTACAAGGGTTAAAGAAATTAGATACGGATAACGATATTCCGATCGGCTTTCGTGGTATTGAAAATGCTTTTCCAAATGCCATTTTTCCAGTTGGCTGTACACATGAATTTCTTTATTCATCGGTTGAAAACCGGGCTGCCACCAATGGTTTCATTGCTGTTTTATTAAGCAAACTGATGCAGTTTGACGGAGCTGCTATCTGGATAAGTGCATCAAGAACATTATTTCCGGCGGCTTTAGGGAGGTTTGGTGTACAACCCGACAAAATTATTTTTATTGACTTAAAAAATGAAAGTGATGTATTGTATGCTATGGAAGAATGCTTGAAGTGCAAAAGAATTGCAGCGGTTGTTGGTGAAACAAAATATATAGATTTTAAAGCATCCAGAAGACTTCAATTAGCGGCAGAACAAAGCAGGGTAACCGGTTTGTTGGTTCGGTCACACCACAAAACCATCAATACAACAGCCTGCGTTTCACGGTGGCACGTCACAGCACTTCCGCGTGAATTGCCGGACGGCATGCCTGGCATTGGTTTTCCAAGATGGAATGTTGAACTCTTAAAAGTTCGCAATGGTAAACCAGGAACATGGCAATTGGAATATTCATTTAACAGGCTGAAAGAAATTAAACAAAACATTTTTTCATTACCGCAGGAAGAAAGAGGAAGAAAAACAGGATAAGATGTGTAAGCGATTTGTGGCAATATGGTTCCGTCATTTAAAGACGGACTGGGTGGTTCGCCGTCAACCTGAATTGAAAGCAATTCCATTCGTTTTGGCTCTTCCCCAACGGGGAAGAATGGTTATAACAGAAGTTAGCAGGGCTGCGCAATCAAAGGGATTATATGCGGGAATGATTGCAGCAGATGCAAAAGTTGTTTTGCCGGAGATAAAAGTATTTGATGATAAAACAGAATTAGCGGAAAAATTACTGAATAATCTTTCAATCTGGTTTATTAAATACACGCCTATTGTTTCAGTTGATTTACCAGAAGGGTTGATACTTGATGTTAGTGGCTGCACGCATTTATGGGGCTGTGAGGAAGCTTATCTAAAAGATATATCCAACAAATTAAAAAGCTTAGATTATCATATTCGTATTGCTATAGCTGATACTGTCGGTACGGCATGGGCAGTATGCAGGTTCGGAAAAGAAAAGGTAATTATTAAAAACAATGAACAGGCAGAAGCTTTAATGCCATTGCCGCCCGAGGCGTTAAGATTAGAATACAGCATCAGCGAGCAATTACACAAATTAGGCCTGCATAAAATTGGCAGCTTTATCAATATGCAACGTTCTGTTTTACGCAGAAGGTTTGGCGAACAAATTTTACTAAGGCTTGACCAGGCATTAGGTAACAAAGAAGAAATTATCAAACCTGTAATTCCAGTTGAACCTTATAGTGAACATCTGCCTTGTTTGGAACCTATTCAAACAGCAACAGGAATTGAAATAGCATTACAAAAATTGTTAGAAGCGTTGTGCACACGTTTAAAAAAAGAAGCTAAAGGTTTACGTTTTGCAACACTCAAATGTTATCGCATTGACAACGATATTCAGCAAATTAAAATCCGCACCAATCATCCTTCAAATAACACAAAACATCTTTTTAAATTGTTTGAAACAAAAATTTCAATCATTGAACCAGCATTAGGCATTGAAGTATTTACGCTGGAGGCTTCCAAAGTGGAAGACGTACAATCTTCACAAGAAACATTCTGGACAATGAACAGCAGTTTAGAGTGCAGAGAAGTGTCTGAATTAATGGATAATCTTGAAAACAATTTTGGAAACAATATTATACATCGCTATTTACCTGCTGAACGTCATCTGCCGGAACATTCTATCAAGCTTGCCGCATCATTAAAAGATAAACCAACAACCGAATGGAGAACAGATAAATTACGGCCAACACATCTTTTAAAGCAGCCGCAACCCATTGAAGTAACTGCTCCTATTCCTGATTATCCGCCAATGAATTTTAGGTACAATGGCAAGCTGCATAAAGTAACAAAAGCGGATGCCTGTGAACGCATAGAAAGCGAATGGTGGTTAGATAAAGGATTGCACCGTGATTATTATGCTGTGCAAACGGAGGAAGGAAAATGTTACTGGCTTTTCAGATTAGGTCATTACAATGATAACAATAAACCACTGTGGTTTATACATGGATTTTTTGAGTGAAAGAATTAAAGGGGTATGAATTATACAGAATTACACGTTACAACCAATTTTAGTTTTCTAAGAGGTGCTTCACACCCGGATGAACTTATTGTTCATGCAGCGGCATTAGGTTACAAAGAAATTGCCATTACTGATAGAAATTCTTTGGCAGGCATTGTGCGTGCTCATGTTGCAGCAAAAGCAAAAGGCATTAAGATGATAACAGGTTGCTGTTTGGATTTAAAAGATGGCGCCAGTTTATTAGCCTATCCAACAAATAAAGAAGCGTATTCAAATCTTTGTGCACTTCTTACAAAAGGAAATCTGCGAACAGAAAAAGGTAAAAGTGATTTAAATAAACAAGATGTGTACAAACATTCGAAAGGAATAAAATTTATTGTCATTTCGCCATCTTGTTTAAATGAAGCATTTGATTTTGATAATGATTTTATAAACATATTAGCCGAATATCATGAAGCGTTTGGAAGTGACCTTTATATGGCTTCAACACGCTATTACCAGGATGATGATTTAAAAAAATTATTTCGTCTTTCAAAGCTTGCTCAATACTACAATATCCCGCTTGTAGCCACTAACGATGTGCACTATCACAACGCAGAACGCAGGGAGTTACAGGATATACTTACCTGCACACGCGAAAAGACGTCCATCAATGAAGCAGGGTTTTTATTACATCAAAATGCAGAGAGATATTTAAAACCGGTTGATGAGATGCATCGCTTATTCAGGCAATATCCTGGTGCAATAAAGGCAACACAGGAAATTTCCGAAGCCTGCCACTTTAGTCTTGATGATTTAAAGTTTGAATATCCGCAGCAATTAATGCCTGATGGCAGAACACAGCAACAGGCATTAGAAGAATACACATGGAAATCTGCAAAAGAAAAGTTTGGAGAAGATATTCCTGGAAAAGTAAAGGAAACACTCGAACATGAACTTGCCTTTATAAAAAGAAAAAATATTGCATTCTTCTTTTTAGAAACTTATGATGCAGTGCGTGCATCCAATGAGCGCGGCATCCTGTGCCAGGGCCGTGGCTCGGCTGCGAACTCAACGGTCTGCTATTGTTTGGGTATTACCAATGTTAACCCAACCAAATTTGATTTGTTATTTGAACGATTTGTTTCAGATGCAAGGGATGAACCGCCTGATATTGATGTTGATTTTGAACATGAACGCCGCGAAGAAATCATTCAATACATGTATAACAAACACAGTCGAGACAATGCAGCAATTGTTGCTACTGTTACGACAATGCATGCAAAAGGCGCTGTTCGTGATGTTGGCAGGGCAATGGGGCTTTCTGTTGATACATTAAACCGGCTCTCCAAATGCGTTTGGGAATTTACGGAAGAATGGTTTGATGAAAACCGTATAAAGGAACAGGGAATAGACGCTAAAGAACCACTCTTACAAAAAGTGTTACAGCTTACCAAACAATATATAGGTTTTCCGCGGCAGCTTGGGCAACATACAGGCGGTTTTGTAATTGCACAGGATAAACTTTCAAATTTATGCCCCATCATGAATGCGCGAATGGCGGACAGGACCTGCATTGAATGGAACAAAGATGATATTGATGCACTTAATTTTCTCAAAACAGATATATTAGGGCTTGGTATTCTTACCTGCATTCGCAAGTGCTTTGAATTAGCCAAAGAACATTATGATAAAAAATTTACGCTATCCAATATTCCCGAAGATGATGCTGCAGTATATAAAATGACAAGTGCTGCGGACACGATTGGTGTTTTTCAAATTGAAAGCAGGGCACAGCAGGCCATGCTGCCGCGATTGAAACCAAAATGCTTCTATGATCTGGTTATTGAAGTAGCTATTGTAAGACCAGGGCCCATCCAGGGCGATATGGTGCATCCCTATTTACGTCGCCGCAATGGCCAGGAACCGGTTGAATATCCATCCAAAGAAATAGAAGAGATTTTACGAAGAACATTGGGTGTACCACTATTCCAGGAACAGGCTATGCGCATAGCTGAAGTGGCGGCAGGTTTTACAAAAACAGAGGCAGATGCATTAAGAAAAAGCATGGCAACTTTCAAGTTGCAGGGATTGGTAACCCAGTTCCAGGACAAATTAATGAATGGCATGTTGAAGAATGGCTATACAAAAGAATATGCAGAAAAAATTTTCAAACAGTTAGAAGGATTTGGAAGTTACGGATTCCCTGAAAGCCATGCCGCAAGCTTTGCACACCTGGTATATATTTCTGCATGGCTGAAGTGTTACTATCCCGATGTGTTTGCCTGTGGACTGCTTAACAGTTTACCGATGGGCTTTTATGCACCTGCACAAATTATTGGTGACGCCAAAAAAAATGGTGTTGAAGCGAGACCCGTTGACATCAACTATTCTCACTGGGATAATACACTGGAGGAAAAGGTAAATCAATATCATGCATTACGGCTTGGGTTCAGGCATATCAAAGGAATGCGTGAAGAAGATATGCAGCAGCTTGTAACGGCAAGAACAGGAAAATTCAGAAGCATTAATGAGATTTCAGACATTGGCATTTCAGTATCATCATTAATAAAATTAGCAGATGCAGATGCATTCCGGTCAATTGGTTTGGACAGAAGGCAAGCGCTTTGGGAAGTAACAGCATTAAAAGATAATCCCTTCGGATTATTCCAGGGACAACCGTCTGAAAGCACTTTAGAGGCAAATTTGTTGTTGCCAAAAATGTCTTTATCAGAACATGTGGTGTATGATTATGGCGCTTTATCACTCTCCTTAAAAGCACACCCGCTAAGTTTCTTACGTGAAAAGCTTGCGGCAAATAACATTGCAGCGCTCGAAGATTTGAACAAATTAAATAACGGTGATGTAGTAAGGATTGCAGGCTTGGTTTTAGTAAGGCAAAGGCCCGGCACTGCAGGCGGCATTTGTTTTATGACCATTGAAGATGAAACCGGCAATGCCAATCTTGTTGTATTTAGAAATTTATTTGAAAATATTTACCGGAAAGAAATTCTTCAATCCAAATTAATTATGGTGCAGGGAAAAGTGCAAAAGCAGGATAATGTAATACATATTATCGTAAGCCATTGTGAAAACTGGTCAGAACAGCTTTGTGCTTTAACTGAAGGCGGAGAACCGGAAGTGAGTGTGCTTACATTATCGCCACGCGATGAAAAAGATGGATTTCCTTTTAAAACAGAAAATAAAAAAACGCAAATAAGAAAGAAGGTGACACAAGCTGAACTTTTTCCTGATGCAAGGAATTTTAGATAATAAAAAAACCGTGGTTATGAATACTTTATTTGATGATATCCTGTTGTTTGATGAAGGTAAAAAACGATATACCGATTTTGAATTGCCTGATGCAGAACTAAAGTTATGGGAACGGTTTTTTGAAAAAGATAAATCGGATTATTATTATAAAATCTTATTGAAAGAATCACCCTGGAAACAACGCACCCGCAAAATGTATGACAAGATAATTCCCGATCCGAGACTTACTGCGTGGTACAGCATTGAAACCTTATCCTCATGGCCTTCTGCATTATCACAAATAAAAGAATGTGTTGAGCGCGAATGCGGGATTGCGTTTAATAGCGTGTTGCTTAATTACTATCGTGACGGGAATGATTCCGTAGCATGGCATAGTGATACATTACCATCGTCCGGAAAACACCACGCCATAGCATCTGTTACTTTTGGAGAAACCCGTTTGTTTAAAGTTCGTCACAAAACAAATAAAAAGTTTTCGCAGCTTGACATTCCACTTACGCATGGAAGCTTTCTCTTAATGGGTGAAACAATGCAATATTATTATGAACATCATGTACCAAAAACCAGCCGCAAGATCGGAGCAAGAATCAATCTCACTTTTAGAATATCTGATAAGCAATCTTAGTTTATACTATAGCTTAACGCAAATTACAATGGCATATAAACAGGATTATAAAGAGGTAAAGTTTTAGATGAATACTGCTGCAAGCGATGCCCAAAGGACATTAGGACTTGGAGGAAAAAATTAAATGCATTGTGGAAGGCCAGAGAGATTGATGGTATACATTCATCACTTGTAGCATGTAAAAAAAATACACACTGACATTAAAACAATTATTGCAAGTATGACTATTAAATAGGTCGTTTGAAAGTATCTAATTCAGTTCCTCAATAAAAAAAATTCCATTCTTAATGGCATAGATAACCAATCCGATTGTTGATTTAACGCCCGCTTTTTCCATAATTTTTGATCGTATGCGTTCAACTGTTCTTGGACTCATGCTGAGTAAGTCACCAATTTCTTCACTTGTCTTTTCTCTGCATACCAGTCTCATTATTTCTTTCTCCTGTTCAGAAAACAAATCGCGTTGCATTTTATCATAAGGGTTGAATTTACTTTTTGAAATTTTCCTGGCCAGTTTCAGGCCCGTTGATTTACAATAGTAAGGATCACCTGCATATACAGTTTTCACGGCCTCAACTATTTCGCCATTTTTTGCATTCTTAACAATATATCCTTTAGCCCCGGCTTCGAGTGCATCTACAATTAATTGGTCACTATCATAAGTCGAAATTGCAATACAATTTGCAGATAAGCCGGCTTCAAAAATCTCCCTAATCGCTTGTATACCATCAATACCAGGCATTCTCAAATCCGTTAATACAACATCCGGTTTAGTCTCCTTTACTCTCTCAACCAATTTATTTCCATCAGCGGCTTCCCCTACAATTTCTATTTCGGGTTCCTGGTTTAACAGCATTTTCAACCCGTCACGATACAGGTCATGGTCATCAGCAACCACCACCTTTATTTTTTGATTGGAGTCCATAATTATGCAGGTATTTTGATGATATAATTAACCCCCATCCCAGGTATGGCTTTTAAATGCACCTTAGCATTTAGAAGTTCTGCCCTTGCCCGGATATTTTGCAGGCCTTCTCCTTTTTTGTTTCCTAAAATTAAGTTTTTATCAAAACCGATTCCATTATCCTCAATGTGCAAGAGAATTTTGTTCTTTATTTTTTCTATGCTCAAGGTTACGCTTGAGGCATTTGAATGCCTGACAGTATTGTTTATTATCTCTTGTATTATCCTGTATATATGCACCCGCTTTTCAATATCACCCGGATTTACTTCACATGTAAAATTGATTGTAATATTTCCGGGGTTAAGCATGTCTATTAATTCGGTAAGTGCCTCTTTCAAACCGTTTCGGTGCAATATCTGCGGCATCATATTAAAGGAGATGCGTTTTAATTTACGCATTGCTTCATCTATATAAAATTCACAGCCCTGACCAAGGGCAATATTCTTTATATTATCAGGACCAAAACATTGAAGCCGCAGTTTAATAGCAGATAGAGATGCACCAAAATCATCGTGAAGATCTGTTGCAATCCTTTTTCGTTCTTCTTCAAGCGAATTGATTTCAGCTCTTATTCTTTCACGCTGAAAAGAAATTTTCTTTCTGTGATAACGATAAATGGTAACAACAGCCAATACCATAAAGGCTACCAATACCAACGCACCAATCAGGATGGCGGTGTATATTTTTGATTCATTGGGATACATAAAATTGCGATGAGATACATAATATTGGAAAATAGATTAGCCAGGTAAAGAATCATGAAAACCCGCCTGTTAAACGCGTTGCTTAAACCTAAATGAAATGCATTAAATACTTCAACAAAAGCCTTACAGCTATAATATATAAAAAAGCAGGAGCAGATTAAAAATATTGCGTTTTTAATTAGATTTTCATTTTCATAAATAATTAGCCTTTTTATTACAGCTATACTAAAGAACGTTATTACAATAGAATAAAAGATTCGAAATATGGAATTATTGCTATTTATAGAGTTTAGAACCAGGTTATCTCCAATCCAAACAAATATTCCGGCAAAAGCAAAAAAATAATAAAGCCCGCTATCATTAGAATTATCCCATTTGTAAAACTGAATCAGTATTAAAATATACTCTGCCAAAACATAGATATTTGAATTTATGGTATTGGTCTTTACTGTATAGATAAGAATGAGGCTTAAGGTTTCATTCAAAAAACCAAGCCAGACAAGAAAAATGAAAGGATAATAATTGCTGTCAATTTTTTTTATCCTGAAAGCTCCGGCAATCGCCGCAATAGAAATGGAATGATTTAATAGAATATTTACAATATACCCATGCATATCATTATGCGCCATTTAAAGGAGAAGCAGGCGGGCAATCAGGAGGACACCTGTAGCCATCTTCTATAATTACAGGGCCGTCATCGTCTGCATCTGTTGAGTTACTTGTGCCCGAAGGTAAAATATCCTCATCATTGGCGTTCACAGCCACTAAAATAGCATTGGCATTAAGCTCATCAGTCATGCCATAATAAATCCTAAGATATTTGCATCCTTCTGTTGCTAACAGCTTATTAATAGCACTTACTTCAAATGTTTCACAAATCGGAAAGTTAGACGGTCTGTTTACCCGATAAAGCGTGGTCATTGCAATGCCTTGCTGCAATGAAATTTCATGATTATTCGTTGCCATATTTTTTAATTGCAATGTTATATAAGTTAGCTTTCTTTAAAATGCGTAGTTGTACGCATTTTTTGTGTATTGGTACGCAATTTTAGCTTGTCATAAATAAATAGAATAAGAATTGGGTATTATTGTATTTATCAACAAATAACCCTTACACTCTGCGTTACCTAAACTTATTGGTAGTGAATAATAATACTGCACATATTTCTATTGATGCTTTAGGATATGAAGCCCTTCTGATAACGAATGAAGTTCCTCAGGCCTTAGCTGAGTTTCATATACCAGGCAGTATCGTAATGAGCACTGTCGCAAGTTTTGAATGTTTTATGCTTCAGTTAGTAGAACTCGACGGTTTTAATTGGCTATTCAGTGTGTTCGATGTTGAAAAAGATGTAACGCTTCAAGTAACATACTTTGTTTCTTTGGCAATGTGCGAAATAGTTCTGAAGGGTAAAATTTTATATGAAATAAAAGATGTTGAGAACTTTAGCTTAAAGGGAAATCAGTTTGCCATCTTTTGTTTGCAAAAGCCCATAAACATAATGCATCTGCAGAAAGGAAAATATGTATCTTTTGAAATCTCCTGCACGCAAAAACATCTACTTAGAATATTAGATTTTTTCCCATCTTTTGAAAAGCTTAGGAAGAATGTTTTAAATTCTATATCATCATGCTTTGCTAACAAGGAAATGTATTTAACTGCTTCTATGACAGAATGCATCTATAAAATTATTCACTCTCCTTATTCTTCAACGGTAAAGCAATTTCATTTAAATATTGTAAAAGACCTATTTTTTAAAATACTCCAGAGAGCATCCCAATTTAATATTTACAGTAAAAGATTTACCGTCGACGAGATTGAAAGAATACACACAGCAAAAGAGTTTATTGATTTTAATGTGCCGATGCATTTTACTATCCCTCAGATTGCCAGGCGTGTAGGCATAAACGACAAAAAGCTTAAACAAGGCTTTAAAGAAATTTTCGGCTTTGGATTATACGGTTACCTGCAAAACCGGATACTCGAAATAGCAAAAATGGAGGTTGAACAAACTATAAAATCTATTCAGGAAATAGGTTTGCATGCGGGTTATAAAAAACCGAACAATTTTTCTTCTGCGTTTAAAAAAAAATTTGGAGTAACTCCATTAGAATGGCGTAAACTATTTAATGATAACATTAAATAGGGCGCTTAAAAAAGTACCGGTTGCATAGTATTTAGTTCCACTTCAATAGTTAGTTTGTTATAGCTTGCAACTTAGAATATAAGTATAACTATTTTTTTTAAAACTGAATATCTTCTGTACTCTATAAAGCATTTTAAAGAAATGCGTGACAATGAAAAAGAGTATAATGATAGAAATTATCTGCTCCCTGCTCATTCTCTTATTTGCGTATGCAGGTGTAAGCAAGTTGGCTGGCCACAAAGACTTCCAGGCACAATTGATAAACCTACCGCTAATCAGTTATGCAGCGCCTGTTTTGTCTTATATACTTCCATTGCTTGAAATATTATTAAGTATAACACTTGCTATGCCATCGATTCGGCTATACGGTTTATATATTTCTCTCACAATGCTGGTTTTGTTTAGTATGTATTTGACCGGCATGGTTATATTTAAAACAGACTTGCCCTGTTCCTGTGGCGGCATTATCGCAGGATTAAGCTGGAAACAACATGTATTATTCAATTTATTTTTTATTGCGTTAAGTGGAGTTGGAATAAAACAGCAAAGAGAGATAGTTAAATATCAGAACATCTCTTTAAGTTCTTTATTGCAATAAGCAGGATCATCCGAAAACCTGTAGAAAAAAGTAGGAACAATATTCATTTAAAGTTTAGCTTTTTAAGACTATAAAAGCACAGCAGATTATGCGTAAAAGAATTTCTGTATTACCGCTAACGGCGTTGCTGTTGGGAGTATTTGCCGCTTTTGCATTTAAGCCTGCACCTCGCTCTATCGGGAAAGCCACCCATGCTGATTATTTTTGGTACAGACTTACTGATGGTGGTAATAAAAACCATGCTTCTGACTATACCAGGGTTGGCACGATGGAACCAGACTGTGATAGCGGCCCAAATGTTTGTGCGGTTCATGCACAGGACAACGGCTCAAGCCATCCGCTTGGCATTCCTGCAAGCGGTGCTGTTACTACAAACAGCTTTATTGACCAGGTAGATTCAAGGACTACCCCTTAACAGTTAAGGAGGCTGTTATTAAAACAGCCTCCTTAATAAACTATTTAACTCCTCTAAATCATCTTGGATTTTGTGGCATTCCGGTAAGCTGTAGAACACTTTGTGGCAAAGGCAAAGCGTATTTTGGCTCGTTTGGCTCTAATGTATATTCAACTCCATTTAAAGAACGCTTTAAGGTAATTTGTCTATTCTGTTCTTTATTCAATCTTTTAATATCCATCCATCTTAAATCACGAAAAAGCAATTCTTTTCTTCGTTCATTTAATATCAGCGTAAGCGCATCATTTGTATTATCTGCATTGTGATATATATACATACCATGCTTCCATCTTTTTGATAAAAGCGCATTAAGATCATCCAGGGCAGCATCAATTTTACCTTCTCTTGCATAACATTCAGCTCTAACAAAATATATCTCATCGGTAGCTATACCGGTAAACAAGCCATTGTTGCCATTATAACTTCCCCTGAATTTAAATTTACCATTGCCCTTATCATTAAAGAAAATAGTTTTTCGAAGATCACTGTCCGAATATGAAGCAAATAATACGGTATCCACATTGGCAATACTATTACTTAATTCAGGCGCACTGGCAGCCGCATAAAAAAGCACTTCATCATTAAATGCTGGTATTGGATAGGCAGCAGTACTGTCCAATAAATTATAATCCATAGTTGTATTATATAGTTGTAGGCAAGAGTCGGCGTATAGGCCTGCCTTATGATAATTACGCATGGCAAGATATGTCCTTGCCATGAGGCCATAGGCAGCCTTTTTGGATGGCCGGGTGGCAAACAATGCATTTACCGGCAGCAGCCGGATGGCTTGTTCATCGTCATTTATTATACGCTCATAACAATCTTTCACACTGGCTCTTACAGACACTTCATTAAAGTCGGTGTTTAACCTTAACGGCACGCCAGGGTCTGAGGCTGCAGTGGTGCTGTCGTAAGCGTTAGCCCAGGTTAAAACCAGCTTTAAATATGCATTGGCGCGAAAGAAGTAGGCAGAACCATCAGCGTTATTCCATTCTGTGATATTGTTATCGTTTTGTTCAATTGTTTTAAGGCCTTCTATTACCGTGTTACAAAAATATATTTGATCAAAAGCCTGCCCCCAGTCATTGGGAAAAAGATCATAGGTGATTTCATCTCCCCATATATAAATGTTTTTAAAAGCTTCATTGTATAAAGCAGCCCAGTTATCATAATCTAAATAATAATTATCGGCGCTGCCCTCGCCGGCTGACGGGGAAGCACGGTTCATTATGCCGTTATTGTCAAGCAAAGCCTGGTAGTCTGAAACCTGGCTGGCCACCACAAGGCTTTTATCGGGTTTGGCATCAAGGTATTTTTTACAGGAAACACTTAAACACATGCATAAAAGACTATAAAGTATGAGGCTATATTTCATCTTGTCAGTTTTGTAATTATTATAAATCGGCGGTTAACCCGAAGGTGAAATTGGTTCCGGGTTTTAATGCATTGGGATAATCTGGGTCGAGACCATCTTTGTTAGCCCGCCATAGTATGCCAACATTATTTACATAGAAGTATAACCGCAGGCTTTGAAATGGAACATTTTGTAAATGTTTTTTATCCAGCGTATAATTAAGGTTTATATACTCAAGCTTTATATTGTCGGCTTTTTCTACAAGCGCTGACGAGTTAACATAAAAGTTATCCCTGTAATAATCATTCGGATAAACTAAAGATGGAACACTGGTATGTAATTCATCGCCGGGTTGTTGCCATCGCTTTGCATAATCTGCATTACCGTACCACCCGTAAAAAAGTTGTGAATAATTGATGCTGCCTTTCCTGAAATAATAACCAAGCCTGTAGGTAATATTAATAGCCAGTTCAATATTTTTCCAGCTAAAGTTGTTATGCAGGCTTCCGAAATATGGTGGTACAGAAGGCCCAATAAAATCCAGGTCATTTACCGTTGTACCGCCATTAAAAATAGCATCGTAGTCAGTACTCGCTTTACCGTCAATGTAGCCCTGCGGGTCGCCTGTATCATGTGTTAACCCTGCCCATTTAAAGCTCATCAGCGAAAACACGGGCTTCCCCTTTACCGGCGCCACACCTTCGTTACCTGCATAATCTGCACCATTGCTATCTTCGAGATAATAGTTGGTTACCTTGCTTAAGTTATAACTGAAAAGAAAATGCATACTCCATTTAAACTGCCTGTTTACAGGATTTATATACACGTCTGCATCCAGGCCATGGCCGAGCATGTCTGCAACATTCTTTGTAATAGCCGGCCTTTGCAAACCGGTGGTTTGATCTAAAGCAGAAGGGCCAAAAAGATTAAAGCCTTTTTTCCAATAGTAATCTATACTGCCGCCGGCAATATTGTTTTTTACAGTAAAGTCAATACCCGCATTAATTGTTTTGGTTATTTCCCAACCAAGTTCAGGATTGGCAAACTGTGTAATATTGGCGTAGGTGAGATTGGTAAACCGGGCATTGGAAATGTAAGACATTGTGGTAACTGCAGACCTGTTTAAATCGGCATTGCCGCTATAACCATAGCTCATACGCAGTTTTAATAAGGGCATAAAATTGCAGTGATAAAACTGTTCTTTTGAAATTATCCATCCGCCCCCTGCCGACCATAAGGGAATGCCCCTGTCGTTTCGGTTAACCCCAAATAAATTGGAGGCATCTTTACGAACGCTGCCTGTTATGGTATAACGGCTTTTATACGTGTAAGTAGCATTACCGTATAGAGAAGAAAAACGATAAAGCTTATCTGAAAAAGCGTTATTGCCAGGAATATATGTTTCGAAGCCGGTTACGTAAGATGTGTATCCATTTGCGAGGTCAACATTTGTAAAACCCAACACATCATTATTATAGCCATAAGTACGGTGGCTGCTGCCAACGGTACGATTTTGCCTTACCTCTCCTCCCGCAAGTATATATAGTTCATTATTGTTCCGGTGATAAGCATAGTTTAGTTGTGCCCTCAGGTTGTTGCTTTGCAGGCTGTTATTTGACATATCCAGGATACCGCCTTTAGGCACCGGATAGCTTATTGCACCCGTGCTAAAATCAATTTGAGTGAACTGGTTTATAAGGTCTCTTGCATAATAGCTCTCAGCATCATACAATGCTTTATAGTTTATTGTCTGCCTTTCATAATTGTATTGCAGGGTGGCATTAAGCCCTTTAACTATGGTATATTGGATGTTTACATTAGCCAGCAAATCATCAAGATTTTTGGTATCGTTTATATGCTTGTAGTCGTCCAGGGGATAGTAATGCCAGTCAAGTAAAAGCCCCTGTCCGGCTGTATCAATAAAAGCCTGCCGGTAATCTTTTATAAGCGGCAATGCAGCGCCGTTGTTACCGGCTAACTGTGCGTAAGGATATAAAGCATCGCCTGTAATAGTTGATATTTGTCCATAACCAGGCCTGCCTGCTTTATTGTTACTGTTTGTATAGCTAACGGCAATACTTGCCTGGAGGTTTTTAAAAGGGTGAAATGTATTTTGTAATTTTAGTTGAATGCGCTGATAAGCCGCATCGAGGTTATCAATGTTTTTATCATAGCCTGCCGAAAAATAATAAGCCGATTTGTTATTACCGCCGTTTACATTTATAGCATACTGCTGATTTATCCCCTGCCGGTAAATGTACTTGTCATAATCGTTGCGTACATCTTGCTGCTTTAAAGCATTAATTTGTGCCGTAGCATCAGCCGGTGTTATAATACCATCCCTTTGTTTTATAAGAAGTTCAACTACAGGGGTTAAGGCAGCATGGTTATAACTGTTTTCATCATAGAACTGCTGGTTAAATAACCAGGTCTCCACATCAATGAAATCCGCAGCGTTCATTTGTGGTAAATAAAAAAGATCAGGTTTTTGCACAAGGGTTGCATTCGCATTTACCTGCACCCTGAGCGGCTGGTTCAATCTGCCTTTTTTTGTAGTGATCACAATAACACCATTCCCGGCTCTCGTACCCCATATTGATGCTGCTGCCGCATCCTTAAGCACGGTAATATTTTCCACGTCGTTCGGGTTAATGTTTTGTATATCTCCCTCATATGGAAAATTATCAACTACAATCAGTGGAGCTGATGGGCCTTCAAATGTGCTTATACCCCGGATGGTTAGCGGCGGCCTGCTCTCGCTGTTGTCAAACAGCAGGCTGCTTGTTACGCCTTTAAGGCGATTGATAATGTTACTGCCTGC
Organism: Parafilimonas sp.; assembly: GCF_047606085.1. GTDB lineage: Bacteria > Bacteroidota > Bacteroidia > Chitinophagales > Chitinophagaceae > Parafilimonas. The sequence continues at coordinate 28,726 of NZ_JASGEX010000177.1, read as the reverse complement.
CTGTTCATTTAATTGCCTGTTGCCAACCTTTGTAAAAGCGCCGGTAATTCTTTCTTTGGGTAAAACTTCATAGCCGGTAGATACGGTTACATCTTCCAGGCTGTTCACATTTTCCTGTAGCGTGATATACATTATTGTGTCTTGCCTGTTTACGGTTGCTGCCTGTGTTATATAACCTTCATGTTTCGCATACAAGGCCACAATACTGTCTGGTAGTACTATTACAAACCTCCCTTTATCATCCGTGATAGCGATAATGCGGCTGCTATCGGGCCCGATGGATGCACCGGCCAACGGCGCTTTGCCTGGTGAACTTATCACGAAGCCGGTTATCGTATGATGTTCCTGCGCTTTAGCGCATAAAGGAAAAATTATCATTATGAACAGGCGTATATAAATCGTTTTAAAACGCATGGAGCTGTAGTTTTTCTTTAATTAGCAAATTGGTTTTCTGTTGCAGGTTGGTTATTATCCCGGATAACAAACATTTCCATATCTTCCATTACGGGTCTTAGCGTAAGCCCGTATGAGCTCAATTCTTTTTGCAGCGCTTCAATGTCTTCCACATCAGGAATATTCAATACCAGGTCAACGGGAGGAGTATAATTTGTTTTGTCAATAAATATGGCTGCTGGCGAAAGGGATGAATTATTAAGTGCTTCAGCCAATGCTGAAACAGGCTGGTGTATTAATTTTTTAACCGGTTCATCATCGCTCCATTGCAGGTGGCTTGAATCTGTTTTTGAGTGCAACTGCGCAGTATCGCCTGTTCTTATTATGGCAAAGCATTTTACTTTTCTTTTTTCCAATTTTCCCTGTATGTCAAAACACCTTTCCAAATCTGCCTTCATCCATGCATGCATCTGCGTAATGGAAGTACGTACAGGTGCAATCAGTTCGTAACAAAATAGTGGTGCATTGCGCCCTTTGAACAGCAGGGAATCTTTAAGTTCCGGAAGTATGTGGTTTGGTAGTATACTGCCTTCCAGAGCTTCAGCGTACATAGCCTGCAAGGGCCTGTTGATAATAAGATAACGTTTTGCGTTATTACCGGAATAAACGGCCACTTTACTGCCTGCACCATCCAATGCTTGCATAAAACTGCTGCGCATTAAAAGCTGGTTTACAGCGCCTCCGTTACCATCCTGAAATAACGGCCGGGATGCATTAAAATCAAGCAGGTCTTGCTTCAGCGGTAACTTAAAATCTGCATACCGCAGCATGGATTGTATGTTATCTGCGGTAATTGACTCTGCATGCGTTATTGCCTTAACCTTGCCCTCTTTTATCCATACTTCATGTGGAAGTAATGTATGCGGGAACAAGCCTTTTAAGGTTGTATCGGCTGCTATTACCGGCAGGTGGTTTGTCCGGCCTATTTTATTGGATGCAAAGAATGATTGCATTACTGTTTTGGGTTCATCGCTTACAATAATTACCTGTATCTTATCAGGCATATTTTGCTGCAAAGCGTTCAATTTTGGCAATGCGGCGATACACGAACCACAGATGACGGAAAAAAAATCGAGTATGACTAGTTTGTTGTTATAAGCGGCCAGTTGTGCGGGGACAGCCCTGTTGATGAATTGTAATTTTATATTAGTGCAACTATCGCCGGGTTGCAGAGATATGTTGCTCTGTGCCTGCAAGCTGCTGTATGCGCATACCAATAGCAGGGAAGCAATGCATGATTTTATTTTCATTGCAGTTAAATTGTTTAATGTGGAAATAAAAAGCTGATAGCTATGGGCTGTTGGCTTTTAACCGGAGAGAATAGATGCGGGATAAGGAGACAGTGCTTAAAGCAAAACGCGCAGGAAAGATGTTGCTATTGCCATACGCGTTATGCCCCTTTGTTAATCCTTAAATCACATCTATAATAAAACTTAGATGGGGTTGCGCGGTTTCTTGGCAAACTGGGTTTTTAACAACACCAGGCCTTCGGCTGTAAGCCTTTTACAAAAACGGGTTACATGCCACGAATAGTTTTGCAGATGCCATTTTATTTTGCCGGGAAGGGATAGTTTTTGGTAAGCTTTTTTGCAGGCTATCTCGTGCATGATGCATTTGTAGATCACATTGTCTATCTCCCGCTTGGTAAAGCCACTATCCAGTAGTTTTTGGTAGATATTTTCTTCAATTGGTTTAGGCGCACGCAAAGTTCTTGCATCACTTGCGTGGGAAATTATAGTTTGATATAATGTTTTAGTGCTCATCCTCGAAATATACCGGATGAGTCTTGCACAAAAAGTGTGGTAGATAAAAGGTTGGACCTACTACACCATTGTCCCCCAGGTGTGACAGCCTGCCGCCCCAAAAGGGCGGTTGAACCACAAGGCATAAGTAGGCCCAATCTTTTTTTGCTTTCGCAATATAAGAATTGGGCGCTATACTTACTCTCGCGGTTCAAATTGTCACGTTCGGGGAGCGAGACTCTTATAGCACCATTACTCAATTAGTAGAGTAACGATCTAATATTTTAAAAACAAATATAGTAATTATTTTAAAAGTTCAATTATAAACCACTTTTTATTTTATAATAACAAAACACTTTTCTTCCAAAAATAATTTTGGACGAGAAAGAGATTAAACAATTCGAAAAGCTGTTTGGTGAAAGAATAAAATTCTTAAGAAAAAGAGCTGGTTATAAACTTCAAAAAGATTTTGCAAGGGTCTTTACTAACTCCGATAGTAAAACAAGTCTTTTAAGCAGAATCGAAAAAGGCGCTAATATAGAATTCCGGACAATTATTAAACTTGCTCAATCGCTTAACATTTCACTTGTCTCAATTTTCGATTTTCATAACAGCCTTCCAATTTTAAAAGGAACGGGATTCAAAATACCACTTGAAAAGTTATTGCAACGTGAATTAATATCTTTAGGCAAAAGAATTAAAGTTATTAGAAACATTAAGGGTAAAATTCAATTAGATATAGATGTTACAGCATCTATTGATAGAAGCAATTTGAGCGACTATGAAAAGGGAATCGCAAATATTACATTCGATACAATAATTATTATTGCAAATGCTCTTGAAGTGAAAGCTTGGGAATTATTTGATTACAAAGGCAAGTTTTGAGTGATGATAACCAATACACAAATTTGAATGTTATAAAAAATCCCGCCAGGACTGGTGGGATTTTTTTTCAACCCTAAACCCTTAAAGGGCTAAGATATGAATGAAATTGTTTTGAGAAACTGGTTAATGGAAAAAATAAATTTGAATTGTTCTACATAAGATACAAAATGTATAGTGCCTGTTTGCTGTTTTTAAAAGCGGATTTTTATAATTTTATTGCAGCGTTGTGGATATTACCACAAACCTTTGCGTTGTATGCAAGCCACTGGTAACAACATTCAAAGATGGATCACAAAACAAACTATATAGAACAGTACAAAAAACTTCGAGAATTAAATGACGGAAAAAAACCTTTAAGAAATGATTTTCTAAAATTTTGTAAGATTGGAGATTTTCAATTAAGTAAGGCCTTCGGAAAAGATGCTTATTCCAAATTACAGCAAGCTTGTGGGGACACTCCCAACAAGCTCGAATTGGAAAGGACTTCGATCGAAAAGATTTTAAATCAGTATGGGGAATTGGTGAGACTCAAAAAAGAAGTTCCAGTCAGTGCTGATTGGCTAGAAGCAAATTACTCTCCCCAACCAGACGGTCTTCGAAAAGTGCATAATCTTAAATGGGCTGATATGCCAATCTTTTTTATTGAAAACAATCAAGATAAATTAGAATGGAAAGATGTCATTGAAATCTTAAGACGAAAATCTCCGACCACAATTTCGAGCAGATCAAACAAGGCTTTCGAAAATATTGTGGAAAAAATTGTTGAGTGGAAACCAGATCGCAAACGAATAATCGAAGAGGGCTATAAAATAGAATTACGACACTACCTTGAAAAGTTTTTTGATTTAGAAGAAGAAACCGGAGAAAGTAATCCTGATCTGTTATTAAATAAAAAATATCCTATTGAAGTAAAAAAAGATCCAACACAATCAGAGTACGATAGACTGCTTGGACAAATGATACGACATAATAAAATATTTGGAAGCGCGATAGCAATTGTAACAAACATCTCAAGTGAAGACAGATTTAAGAAATTTCAAAAACTGTTTACAGAAGTTCATCATAAACTTGGCATGATAGCCGAAGTAATAAGCAAATAGACGAACGCTATGCGTACAACATGGGGTTTTCTGTTGTGCTTGACAGGCGAATATATCCTAATCGTCCGTACTATAAAGATGATTGGCTTGACAAAAGAAATATGAATGCAGAATTACGCAAGGAAATAAAACTGCCACCAATAAAAGTATCCTGTAAAGGCGCTAATGAGAGCGCAGCATCAGCAATAAAACATTAATTTAGCTTCCTGGTATCAACACAGCACTATTGTGCCACCTGCAATTACTTAAGACAATGCGTAAACCAACAGACATTTGCCTTTTGTGCCAAGTTAATCCTGCGACTAAAACAAAATCCCATATTTACCCAAAATTTATTTCAACTAACTTTTTAGGAAATAAAGGGACGGGACGTCGAGGGTATGATTTGAGTAGTGACAAAATTTTAGAGGACAAGCCTCGAGTCATTCAGGACTCGCCAAAGGAAGATTATATTTTATGTGATGAGTGTGAAGCATATTTCAGTGTACTGGAAGGTATTTCAAGCGACACATTTATAAATTGGCGAAATAAAGTAGATAACGGAGACTATACTTTAAAACATGTTATTGACCAACTTGACGTTGTTGAATGTAACACTGCCGACAAAGCCACAATTTATCTGCTGATTTATTCTATTTTTTGGCGAGTTAGTATTTCATCCATCAGCCTCTTTAAAAATGTAAAGCTTGCCTCTGACTTTGAAGAGGAATTACGCACAACTTTGATGACATATAAAAATGAGAAAAAAAATGACTACTTAAATGCGCTAAATTCTAAACCAAATTTTAAAATATTTCCAACAGCCATAACGACCGCGAATTCTTTTGCAGATGAAACTGCAAATATGTTATTTGCACCATTTTCATATGACCCTTATTGTTTAGTTGTTGACAGGTTTGGTTTTATGTTATTTAGAACTTCACATGAAATCAAACATATTATTAAGAATTTTACCAACACAACTATTAACGATTGTAAAATAATGATCTTTTCAGAACAGCTTTGGTTTGACACATTTTTAAAAAGACCTTTTGAGTTATTAGCGAAGCAAGCATTGGAACAAAAGAAGAAAATATAATTTAGGCAACAAATGATTGGCGAAAACATGGACATACTGCAACATCAACCTTTGTTTGTCAGCTACATATTTAGCTTTGTGTAATTCTGCTTTTGTCTCAATTGACTTGGCGCCAATACCTGCGCTTCAATAATTACTAATTCATTAGTGTTAATTTTTAACTTATGAAATGAAATACTTCACACATCCAGAAGGAATATTTGAGATTAAGATTCCATTAGACTGGCATTATAAAAATGAAGTGGCTGGCTACGAAAATAAGTCTCCTTTTAGCTTCGAGGTATTTGAAGACGTAAAAGGATGTTTTCAAATTAGTTGTTATCACAAAAATGAAAAACCATTAAATTCTGAATTACCGAAGCACGATTATAATATTACTAATCTAAACTTCATTCCAACGGAGCTTCCAGATACAGAGTTTAAAATTTTGCTTTGGGCAACAACTGCGGGGGATTATTTCTTTATGGCAAAATACATATATCTAGCAACAGAGGTTGACGCGAAAGTCATTGAAGAGCAATTGACGAAAGTTGAAAATTGTTTATCTACTTTAATGTGTTTAAGTCCAGACCGCAGAGAATTCGCTATCAGCTTTGATAGGTTTGAAAAATTTAATGTATCACTGGCTGCTTCTTTTGACTTAAAAAATAGAGCGATGAAAAGTTTGTCTTTGGTTGAACTTATTGTGTTAAGTGCTAATCAAATTGATGCTTATTTAAGATTATGCATAGTTTTTAAATTTCAAATAGTCGAAAATAGTTTGTTGTTTAAGCTGGAATATTTATTTCAAAGAGAAAAAGATAAGCCGTTAATGGAAAAGAGAATTTATGATAAAGCTAAAGACATGGCTATTATATCAGAAGTACAACACAAAAAATTATATTTATTGTATGATTGCCGCAATAAAGTGGTTCATCGTTACATAATCACCGATATAAAGACAAAAGAGCTATTGGAAATTAGTTATGAGTACGAACTGCTTTGTGAGGAAGTAAGAGTAATTTTAGAGAGTATTGAAGCTGAACAGTTTGACAAAAAAATTGGATACCACGGAACAAAAGACCCGTTAAGAAAAAGAGATAAAAATTATGTTGACGAGCTTTTTTCTATGGTGAATGATAAACATTTTTATAAGGAATTTTATCGTAACATATGAAACTACTATTAACAGATTTTACGCTATGAAAGCCAGTTTTGTTGCAAGTGTAACTTTATATGAATTACATGTTTTTTTAAAACAATGTCACAAGTATTAACCTATTTACATCATCCATTATATTTGATAATACAAGGAAGGGTTTTCGCAAACTCACGTTGTAAGCCATCTTGACAAATGCCTAAGCTTAAAAGTATATCGATAGAAAACTTCCGTTCAATAGGTGAAGAACCTGTTGTAATAAAATTTTTTAAAAACAAGCCAATAATACTTATTGGTGAAAACAACTGTGGCAAAACAAATATTATCAGATCAATCGAATTAATGTTTGGCGAGTTTCATCCTAAATATAAAAACCTGGAAGACTATGACCATTTTCTTAGAAATCCCAAGAATAAAATTGTTATTGATGCTGAAGTTATTGGATTTAAAAATAGGCTAGGCCGTAACGGAGAATTTACGTGCAGCGGTTTTGGTTTTACATGTGAGAAGAACAAAGGAGCCGATTTTTATGCGATTCAAAGCGAGGATGGAAATACAAACCATTTTGTAAGTAACAACCTTAGAGAAGAATTGTTATGTGTTGTCGTCAATGCAGAACAAAATTTATCGTACCAATTAAGTTATTCATCAAAGTTTACATTGCTATCAAAGGTTACTAAATCATTTCATGAAAGGTTATCCTCAGATGAAGAAAAGGTAAAGACACTTAAAGAATTATTCGATACAATTAAAGGAACATTTTTAAAAGTTGAAGAATTCAAAAACTTTAATGATAACATGTCAACAATTGCAGGGCAGATGATAACAAATATGAGCCATGCCTTAAATTTTGATTTTTCAGCGTATGATCCAAGCAATTATTTTAAAACCATGCGCGTTCACCCCACAGAAGGAGGGAATGTTAGATCATTTGAGGAACTCGGAACAGGACAGCAACAAATCTTAGCATTATGCTTTGCTCATGCCTATGCAAAATCTTTTTTAGGTCAAGGATTAATATTTGTTTTAGATGAACCCGAAGCACATCTTCATCCTTTAGCGCAAAAATGGTTAGCCCGCCAAATGTTTAAAATGGCTGAAGATGGTTTACAATTGGTAATTACTACCCACAGTCCTTACTTTATCAATCTTGAGTATTTGAATAGCATTTATATAGTTTGTAAAAAAGAGCAAACAATTGTAACAAACACGAATGCTGAAAAATTAGCAACACATTGTATCAAAACTGGAGCTGCAAAAGCTGAAAAAAAGAATATACTTCAATTTTATGCTCTGCATAGTAAACCTCATATATTAAATGGTTTATTTGCTAAAAAAATAATTTTAGTTGAAGGTGAAACAGAGGAATTATCTCTCCCAATATATTTGGATGCTATTGGGTTTGATACACTTAAAGATGGCATAGCAATAATATCTGTTGGAGGAAAAGGAAATTTAGCAAAATGGTGGCGACTCTTTTCAAATCTAAAAATCCCAACTTTTATTTGTTTTGATAATGATAATAGTGATGATTCAAAAGGATTAAAAAGAAAGGATGCATTAAAAGCAATAGGAATAAATGAAAAAAATATTGAAAAACTTCTGACAGAAAAAGATTGGAACTTAAACCAAAACTTTTGTGTTTTTGGAAAAAATTTTGAAGAAACTATGAGAAATTCTTTTTCAAATTATGAGGCTTATGAAGAAAAGGAAAGAGAAAAACTTGGTAGTTCAAAACCAATTTTAGCACGTTCTGTCGCAATGATTTTATCGAATGAAGAAGAATTGGATGATGATATTGGCTGGGATAATTTTAGAAACTTGAAAGACACAATAATTGCTTTAAATTCATAAAAATAATACGCCAATGGCGTCTCCTGCTCGGCGTAGTCTCCATGACTGCGTCGCAGTGTTACCAAATCCTTAATTTGAATTTGCTATCCAGTTTAAACAAACTTTATGCTGAATTATAATAATCTAACTTAACGTGAGTTAACAATAAAAAACGAATGTGCGTTGCATGTTTTCTTAAATAGGAATATGGAAATCGGGCATTTTAAGAAATTGTTTAGCCTGTAAACTTTCATATATTTTTGAGTTGGGCGTCTGCCTATTGGGCATCTTACTAATATTAAAATTCGAACATTAGAAAATACAAGAATTATTCAACTATGCTTAAAGATGTATTGACAGAAAATTTAGAAGTAGTTTTTTGCGGGACAGCAAAAGGCAAAGCTTCTGCATTGAAAGGATATTACTACGCCGGATCTGGAAACAAATTTTATGGCATTTTACATAGTACAGCGTTGACACCCAAAAGACTTTTGCCTACAAATTGCTATTCAATGAATGAATATAGAATAGGCTTGACAGATTTGGTACATACTGAATATGGAAATGATAAGGATATTAACAGTGATAGTTATAAAGTAGATGTTTTTATTAAAAAAATGGAGCACTATAAACCCAAGTTTATTGGTTTTACCAGTAAAGCTGCGGCATCATTTGCATTAGGGTTTAGAGGTGTTACAAGTCTTATTAATTACGGATTACAAATCCAGACAATTGGAGCATCAAAGATTTTTGTATTACCATCTACTTCTGGTAATGCAAGAAGGTTTTGGGATGAAAAATATTGGTTTGAATTGAAAAAACTGATTCAGGAATCTGCTAACAGCAAAAGTTAAAGAAGGGCGAACGCACAACAAAAGTATCCTATGTAAAGCGGTTGTAAGCGAGACCGAATAATTGGTGATATGTTTATAAAGTTACTGCATAAAAATATATTGATACACTTTGGATTTGAATGATTGGTTGCGTGTTTCTTAAACAAGAATATTGGAATCAGGCATTAAAAAAAATTGTTTAACTAGTTAACTTTCGAATATTTTTGAGTTGGTAGCAACCTTATTATAACTCTAAAAATCCAAGTGCTTTATTGACCAGAAATTATTGAAGAATGACTGACATTGAATACACCAGAGGTCTTATCTCTCTCGGTTATAGGGATTATATTGCAAGTAGGTTTTTGTTGAATAACAATTATATTTTACAAGGAACTGTTTTAGCAAGTTCAGCAGTAGAGAAATATTTAAAGGCTGGCTTAGCAATGAATGGAAAAAGACTAAAAAAATTTCACTTAGATAGTTTGGGGCAATTTAAATCACTTTACAGCCAAACACCTTATCACATGATGTTTGATGTTCTTGACCCAGTTTTTTTAGAAATTTTGGGTAAGGCTTATAAATATCGTTATTACGATGAGAACACAATTACAAAACCAGACACAATAGGGTTTTTAATAAACCAATTTCTTGGAACTTTGGATTTTACTGTAGATTCCTGCCCATGTTGACCCACCATTCCTGTTTATGTTGACCCATCATTCCTGCATGATGCCCCACTTGTTTTAATGAGCCTGTTATTTGATGCGGGGGATTATTCTTGAATGTTGACCCATCCTATAGGTTATCATTCACCGGATATTCCTGCATGTTGACCCACCACCAGATCAGTTTTTGGGCTACTGTCATTCCTGCATGTTGACCCACCCCTGACTTGCTAAGAGTAAGGTTTTTTAAATGTCATTTGCGCCTTTTAAAAATTAAAGGAGCATGGCACAAAAACCGATAGCAATGGAACAATTAAAGCAGATTCTTCAACTCCACAGCGATGGAATATCTATCCGCGAGATCACCCGCCGTGTAGGCATCAGCCGCAATAGTGTGCGTAAATATCTTGCGCGGTTTAATAATGTAAAACATACCCTTTCAGACAAGGAACTTTTGGATAAGGCCTATGATAATGACCTGATAGAACTGGAGGCTGAACGGCTGCGCCAAATAACAGCCCATTTTAATACAGCCGGCAGCGAACTATCAAAAACCGGTGTTACCAGGCAGTTGCTATGGCAGGAATACCTGGCCCGGCATCCTGATGGATATAGCTATAGCCGTTATTGCTATCACCTTAGCCGGTACTTTAAAAACCGCGACCTGTCCATGCACCTGGAGTACCAGTGCGGCGATATGATGATGATTGACTTTGCCGGCAAAAAACAATACTATACGGATACCGATACCGGGGAACTGGTTGCCTGCGAAGTGTTTGTGGCCATCCTGCCTTATAGCGGCCTTATATTTTGTAAGGCAGTACCCTCACAACAGACAGCCGATTTTGCTGATTGCATCAACAGTATGCTGAAGTTTTATGGCGGTGTATCAGCCACTATCGTTTGTGACAATCTTAAAACAGCCGTTACCCGTGCCGACCGCTACGAGCCACAGTTTACCGATATCTGCGAACAACTCTCTGAACATTACAGTACCACTTTCACTGCCACCAGGCCTTACAGCCCCCGCGATAAAGCCATGGTGGAGCGGGCAGTAAATATTGTATATACGCATGTATATGCGCCGCTACGCCAGCAAACCTTTACCAGCCTTAAAGCGCTTAATACAGCCCTGCACCAGCAACTGGCTTTACTCAATAACAAACCCTATAAAAACACACCGTATAGCCGCCGATGGTTTTTTGAAGACAAAGAGTCTGGTGTTCTAAAACCTCTTCCACCAGCGCCCTTCACCATAAAAAAGGTAGTGTGTCTTACGGTACAGCGTAACTATCATGTACAGCTCAGTGAAAGCCTTCATTATTACAGCGTTCCTTACGCGTATGTAGGTAAAAAAGTAAAAGTGATGTATGATGCCGGCACAGTAGAGGTTTACCTGGATGGCAACCGTATTGCTACACACAGCCGCCAGGGGCATAATAAAGCCTACACTACACTGGGCGAACACATGCCGCCCCACCATCAGAAAATGCAGCAGATAAAAGGATTTAACCGGGATGACCTTCTTGCGCAGGCAGCACGCTTAGGCCCTCATGTTGCGCAAGCGGCTTCATTAATACTCGAAAACAGTATTTACGTAGAGCAGAATTATAAATCCTGTTTTGGTATGCTGATGTTGTATAAAAAATATACCGCTGCGCGGCTAAATGCCGCCTGTATGAGGGCGTTACAGGGGCCAAGGGTTAATTATACCATGATTAAACACATACTCGAACGGGGGCTGGATAAACAAACTCAATTACCTCTTGCCGAACCTTTTATACCTAACCATGACAACATACGCGGAAAAGAAAACTATAAATAAAAACTTCATCTATAATTAAAAACAACAAATCAATTATGAACACAACACAAACATTGGAACAGATGCACAGCTTACGTTTAAACGGCATGCACCAGGCTTATAAATCGCAACTGGACTTACCTCTAAACCACCAACTGGAAGGCCATGAACTGGTTGCTCATCTCATACAATCTGAGCAGCTTAACTGTTACAACGAGAAAACAGCCTATTACCTGAAACTGGCCAAACTACGGCTGCCGGCTGCCATAGAGCAAATTGAATGTGGCGCTTCGCGCAACCTCTCCAAACAGCAACTGGCTACACTGGCCGAAAGCCTTTACATTAGTAATGGTGAAAATATATTGATTACCGGCGCTACAGGCTGTGGCAAAACTTTCCTCGCATGTGCACTGGGCCACCAGGCTTGTTTGCAAGGATATAAAACCACTTACCTGAATACAAACCGCCTGATTGAAAAGGTAACACTCTCCAAACTGGATGGCTCTTATATCAAACTCCTCAACCATCTGGAAAGGCAAACCCTTATCATCCTCGATGACTTTGGCCTGCAACCATTAACACAGGAAATAAGACTTACCATTTTGCAACTGCTTGAAGACCGCTATGGTAAAAAGAGCATCATCATAACTTCCCAGCTACCGGTTGCAAAATGGTATGAATACATAAATGACCCAACACTCGCCGATGCCATTATGGACAGGTTGACAGCTAATGCCAACCGAATTGAACTGAAAGGAGAATCAAGAAGAGGAAAAAAATCAAACAACTCTTAATACACATCTGTATTTTTATCCCCTCAATTAAGCTCTTACTCTTACTGCAAGCAAATAGGGTGGGTCAACATGCAAGAACCCTGGGTCAACATGACGAGAATTTACATATTACAATTTTAAAATTAGATAGCTTGTTCATCATTACGAAAGAAGAAAATGGAGTAACGACAAATCAAGATACTCAATTAAAAAGGGCAGCAAAAAGTGGACTGCCTGATTTATGGCTCAACAATTACGTTTTAAATAAACTTGATAAAATAGAATTCATGAATAGAAAGTCTAAGGCGTTTGGATTGCATATTACTCCTCTTAATTTTGGAGAAGAATTTGAAATAACCGGACACGATGTTGTTGGACTTTATCAAGGCAAAATGTGGACTGTAACATTAAATCTAACGCCAAGCCAGTCTTAAAAATATAAACAGTTAACAATTAAAAAAGCAGCAGCCAATAAAAGTATCCTATGTAAAGCGGTTATAAACGTAACCGAATAATGGGTGATATAATTATAAAGTTACTACATAAAATATATAGGTACACTTTGGGTTTGAACGATTATATATTCTGTTGCTGAACAGGATTACTGCTGCTGTTCAATTTATTCAAAGACTAAACAACTATCAAAGCAACATCAGATAAAACGCCATTGACTTTTAGTAGTTATCTTCGGCATCAATTATACAGTAGCAATGCAGTGAACTGTGTGCACCATCTTTAGAAAACCTTTTCTTCATGAAAAAAAGAATGACTTGGAAGCTGTTGCTATCAACTAAACGTGTAGCTGATTATACAAAATGTGAAACGAAATTTTTGCCATCTCAATATACTGATCCACGTAGCCCTTTTGAAAAGGATCATGATCAACTGACATTTTCCTACCCTTTTAGAAGACTTCAAGACAAGACCCAGGTTATACCATTTCCTAAATATGATTTTGTTCATACCAGGCTAACTCATAGCTTAGAAGTAGCTTCAGTTGGAAGATCGTTTGGAAAAATGGCAGCTGACTTAATTTTCGAAGAATTAGGTGAAGACATTATAAAACAATTAAATATTAACAAGTCAGATATTGGAGCCCTGGTAGCAGCAGCTTGTTTAGCACATGATATAGGAAATCCACCCTTTGGTCATTCCGGAGAAGATTCAATATCACATTATTTCCTTCAACGAGACAGTAATTTCAAACCGAATTTTAAATTTAAAAATGGAAAAGTTTGTAAAGAAAAATATGACGCCAATCAAAATAAGTTTATATCAATTGAATCACAGCCGACAGATGATGAAGCTGCATACATGAAAAAGTGGAAAGACTTGTCACAGTTTGAAGGTAATGCCAATGGCTTCAGAATTCTTACTAAAAATTGTGATAAAGGCATTAACCCTACATTAGCATTATTAGGAGTATTTACAAAATATCCGCGAGAAAGTTTCCTCTTACTTGATCCCTTTGAAGTTACAGACAAGGCAAAAAAGCCCAAAAGCCAAACAAAGTATGGCTTCTTCCAAGAACAGGCGGATGTGTTTAAATTTGTAGCTAACGAATTAGGTTTAATAAAAGTTGATGGCATTGATGAAAATGATATTGCATACTATAGACATCCGTTAGCTTTCTTGATGGAAGCATCTGATGACATCGCATATGGAATGATAGATTTCGAGGATGGATGTAGACTAGGATTAATTGATTTTGAAAAGAAATATCAAAAAATTAAAGTTCGCAAAAAGGATAACTTAGTAAAAGAAGTTTCATTAAACAAATCGCCGAAAGAAATTCTAATAAGTATCGCACAGCTTGATACCTCATTTGATAAAGAAAAACTCGCATCTTTAGCTGACTTTAAACAAGAAATTTCATATTTAAGAAGTAAAGTAATTAATGTTCTGATTCACGAATGCTTTGCTATATTCCGAACTGAGTATGAAAACATAATGACTGGTAAGTTCGACAAAGCTTTACTAGACTGTATAATGAACAGTGAAATAAAGGAAAGCTTAGACCAGATGCAAAGTTTAGTTAGAAAATTCATATATAATTATCCGCCAGTGTTAGAAAGTGAGGCGAGCGGATTTGAAGTTATGGAACATTTAATAAATTCATTTGCAATCATTAGCAATATTTGTTTCTCTTGCGGGGATGAAGAAACTCCTAAAGATCAAAAACTCAGAAGCTTACTTCCTGATGAATTTCAACCTGTTGCCGAGAAAGAAATTGAACAACTAAGCCATGATGAAAAGTATCAACGGGTTCTATCTGTATTAGATTATATTTCTGGCATGACTGATAATTATGCGATAAGTTTATATAGAAAAATTAAAGGTATTTCAGTCGAAAGATAAATCTGTAAGCGATTACGTTATATAATTGTATCAAGCAAATTGCGGCTTCAAGAAAACAATATGTATACATTAGTTTTTTATGGGTAATAAAAAAATGCATCAACGTTTTATTTGTCTGGCGATGTCATAATAAAATCTTTGAAGCAGTCGCATGTTTTGAGTAATGATCTGCGCATTAGAAATTAAACCGTCCCTATATTCGATTTGTTTCCCGTAATTCGTTCTTAACCCTTCAGGCAACCTAACTTTGGCTGCATAACCACTATCAGATGGAATAGGTGAAATAAATTCAAGCTTACCTATTACACTTCCATATTGCTCGTAGGGATAAGCCTGAAATTTCAGGAGAACAGGCTGGTTAATTTTCACTTTGCCAAAGTTAGATTGTGGTATAAAAACCTCTGCATAATAAGCAGTATTTGCCGGTTTAATATAGCAAACAGTTTGGTTAGCTTTTAACTCTTGTTTTTCCTGCAAAAAATCAGGAAAGGAAACCACGCCGTCAGCGGGTGATAAAAGCAAATATTTTTGCTTCCAGTCTTCGGTTTGGCTTTTTAGCGTGTTCAATGCCTGTATAAATACTATTTGCTGTTGCAGGGCGGTATTTTCGAGCTCAAGCATTTCTTTATTTTTATCATTTTGCGCGTTTTCATTACTGATAATACTGGAGTTCGCTTCCGGCACTGCTAATGATTTATTGAGCAGCTTGCTTCTTTCATCCCGGTATTCCTTAAGTGAAATCACCTTTTCTTTAAGCAGTGTTTCGTTCATTTCAAAGGTTTTTTGGGCAAGGGTTTGATCTTCGTGCTGAATAGCTTTTTGCGTATCGAGGTTGGTATGCAATTTTTTTAAATTATTTAAATCTGTTTCAAGCATTGATTTTTTTCTTGCATAAAAGCCATTCCCGATGTAATCTTTATAAATAAGAAACGCCTGCATAAAATTTTGATAGGGCTGCTGCAGCTCTCCTAAATTCTCAAAATGCAATGAAGCAATAAATGAAGGCAGTTGTTCTAAATGTGCATCTGTTATTAGTGTATGAATGCTATCAAGGCTTTGTGAAAGATGAAGAACATTTTCAGGCATAGCCGTACTTTCCATATAACCTATTATGGATTTCTCGGAAACGCTATCTCCTTCTTTTACAAAAAGCTTTACTAATTTACCAGCGACTTTATTTACTACCGGTTTGGGTGCATTTAATGATTCCAGCTTGGCGGAAGCGGAAATAACTTCCGGATATTGAATAAACCAACAGGCGCCAATAATAAAAACAAATAATATTAAAAACAACGTAGTGCCATGCAATATTAAAAACCCTGGGTTACGTGATACAAATTCCTGCACCGCTTCGCTTTGGATTGTCCGGCGTAAAGCAACGGGACGAGGTTTACCATTTTTAGAAATTTCTTCGATGGGCATAATTTATTTGCTTATAAAGTTTTCTACTGCTAAAATTTCTTAATAAGAATGCCGTGTTTTCTGGATCAGTTTAATTCCCGAGATCCAGTTGATTTCGTACTAATTCATAATAACGTTTTTTTCTGCTGCTCAATTCTTCATGAGTTCCCTGTTCCGCAATTTCTCCCTCGTGCAGTACGATAATATTATCCGCATTTTTTACAGTGCTTAACCTGTGCGCTGCAACAACAACTGTTTTACCATTGAAAAAATTTTGCAGATTTTCTATAATAACTTTTTCGTTGTTTGCATCCAGGGCATTGGTGGCTTCGTCAAAAAATAAATATTGCGGGTTTTTATATACTGCCCTTGCAATTAAAATACGCTGTTTCTGTCCTGCGCTTATGCCATTGCCCTCAGCGCCGATCTTTGTATTAAACCCTAAAGGCAATGATTCAACAAAAGGTAAAATATTTGCCATTTTACAAGCGTGTATCAGCTTTTCGTGTCTTAAATTCTCGTCATTTATAGTGATATTCTGAGCAATGGATTTATTAAATATATATCCTTCCTGAAGAACGCTGCCGCACTGGCTTCTCCAATAAGAAGGACTGATATATTTTAAGTTCACTCCACCAACCGTTATTTCCCCTTTATAATTTTCGTAAAACTTCAGCAGAAGTTTTAGCAAGGTTGTTTTGCCGCTGCCACTTACACCAACAATAGCGGTTACTTTTCCTTCGGGTATTTCGCATTTGATATTTTTCAAAACCGGCTCATTGCCTACGCCGGTATATCTAAATGACAAGTCTTGAATTTTAATGCCTTTATTTATCGTAATTGGATTTATTAACCCTTCATTCCAGCCGTGGTTTAAGGAAGCAGAATCATCTTTTTCTTCATCTTCCACCTGGTATATTTCGTTCAAACGCTCCAGAGAGATTTTGGCGTCCTGTGCCTGCTGCACAAAACCAACCAGTTGTTCAACCGGGCTGTTTAGCTGGCCAATAATATATTGAATCGCCAACATTGCGCCGAGTGTTAGCTGCCCGTTTAGCACAGCAGTTGCAACCAAAAAAGTAATAAAAATGTTTTTGCCTTCATTTATGAATACTGCACCTGCCTGTTGCCATTGGCTTAAGGATAAATTTTTAAACAGAAGATTAAATAACCTCGCCTGTAAATTTTCCCATTCCCAACGATAAGCAGTTTCCGCATTATTTAGCTTAATCTCCTGCATGCCATAAATGAGCTGCATGGTGGTACTGTTTTCCCTGCTGGCCAGAAAAAACCTTTTGTAGTCAAGATCACGCCGCCGTTTTAAAAAAAAGCGTATCCATAGAACATAAAAAATGCTGCCAATTGCAAAAACGAAGAATACCGAAACTTTGTAGAGTAAAAGCACTATAGAAAAAACAATAATGTTTATAAAAGAAAACATGGTAGAAAGCGCAGTGCCCGTAAGAAAATTTTCAATGCGGTGCTGATCCTCGATTCTTTGCAGGATATCGCCGGTTTGTTTGGTGTCAAAAAAAGCAAGAGGCAGCCTCATTAACTTGCTCCAGAAATCTGACAATAGCGAAATATTAATTCTTGTACTAACGTAAAGCAATATGCGGCTGCGAATAAAATCTACCACAGTCCGGCTGATAAACAGCATACATTGAGCAATAAGAATAATATATATAAACTGAAGATCGTGCGTATTAATGCCTACATCTACAATACTCTGTGTAAGGAAAGGAAAAATCAGCTGCAATAAACTGCCAATGAATAAACCAATAAATAATTGGGAAATAAACCTTCTGTTTTGTTTCAAATAAAACAACAGAACAGTCCATCCCACCTTAACTTCTTTTTCATCTTCCTGTACATAAAATGCATGTGTGGGTTCTAAGATTAAAGCGATACCAATTGATTCCCCATCTTCTTCTGCCTGCAGCCACTGTGCCTTGAATTCTTTCTCGGTCATTTTTACTAAACCAGCAGCAGGATCAGCGATTTCAAAATACTCTTTTTGTTGGAAAGGCGTAAGTACTACGAAATGATTTTGACGCCAATGTAATATAATGGGAAGAGGAACTTCTTCAGTTAATTGCTTGTGGGTTAAAGTTACACCCTGCGTGCGAAAGCCAATTTTCTCAGCCGCTTTTGAAATACCCAATAAAGAAACACCCTCTTTGCTAAACTGGCTATCAGTCCTTAACCTGTTCAATGAAATATTCTTGCCATAAAATTTTGCAATCATTTTAAGGCAAGTTGGACCGCAATCCATAGCATCCAATTGAAGATATAAAGGAAAGCGATTAAATTTCATATCAAACGACGATTAAGTAAATTCTTTCAAACTATTTTTCAAAAAAATCAAAATCCATAAACTTAATAATGTCCTTAATATCATATTGCGGAGCAAATAAATAATGGTTACAATATTTTGCCGGGGTGTTCTTAATATCATTCTGCTCACAAAAATCAACATGACACTTCAAAACAGCATTGACACTTTCCGAATTCTGAAGGGAAAAGCTTTTCTTTTTTAGCCATTTTACTTCATTTTTCATTGGAAGGCTGGTAAACCAGTCAAGCCAGATATTGATAACATCTTCCTGTTTAGAATGGAAATAATAATTAATTAAAGCTGAAGCAATCCTGGCAGAGCTTTTATCTTCTGCCTTTAATTTAAAGACAACTATGAAGTGAAAAACATCTTTCTTTTCATCCAAATACCTGATTAGTGAAATAAACGTGCGTGCACAGTATAAGCAAAAGGGGCTAATAATAAGATGAATAACATTTTTGCTGTCCTGGTTGCCGAAAACAATTGGATTGTTGCAATCCACTTCTACAAGTTGACGCTGACTGCGAATTATCGAATTAAAAGCTTTCGGGCTATATTTTAAAGATATTAGGTTTCGACTCAATTCAGGATAAGTAACCAATTCTTTATAGTAAGGTTTAAACAGTGTCCAAGCTATTGATGAGATTAAAAATGGAATTAAAATGTAAATAGAGGTTTTGAATGATAAAATTTCATCGAATGAAAAATATTTGTAAACCAGAACGAATTGGAAAATCAAAAGGAATTGAATGACCAGACACAATGCGCACCAACGCTTAGCAATTATTAATTGATAAGACAGAGAATAAATTACATAGCCAATTGATAGTATGCTTATAACCGATATAGGCTTTAAAATATCCGGATTACCAGACATCGCTGTTTCATAGATAAAAAGGCCAATAAAATATGTAACACCAACATCGCTCCAGGAAAAAAGATTAAAAAAAAATGATGCTTTAGAAATCAGTATGCTCTCACAGCTAATTTTTGAGTTTGATTTACATACTAAATTGTTGGAAAATGCCTTTATCTTAATTGTTTCCGCTGTTATGATCAAGGAAACAACAGTTCCTACAATGCTAATTAGCAGGGAAAGGAGAAATGTGCCTTTATATCCAGGTGGCGATAATAGCTGGTAAAAAAAGGATATGGAAAAAAAAAGAGTTAATAGCAATAGCAGCTTTTTATATTTTAAAACCGGGCTTGTATAACCAGAAGATAAAGTTTCGTCTGAGGAACCCCTTTCGTTTGTTAATCTTGAAACGACACCGCTCCAGCGCTTTTCAAAAATAGAGGCATGTTCTTTTACAATCCCGTCTTCACTTAAGTAGCTAATAAGAACATCAGAACTTTTCAAAACGAGGACAACCCGGTCTGCAAAGCCCAAATATGCCAGAAATGGATAAGTTAAATGCTTTAGATCAACATATTTTACTTTATAAAATTCGATTGGGATTTTAAGTGTGGCAAAAGCTCTTTTTATAGAAAGCAGAATGGAAGAATCAGCATTAGAAGACGACAAGAATGCCTCCTTTATTTCTTCTTCTTTTATGCCGAACTCATTATGAGAAGTCAAATAGTTATATAAGATATTGTATGGGTAGCTCTCTGACATAAATATACCTGTTAATAGGTTTTATCCCTTTTCAATAAAGAATCAAAGAATTTCGCTAAAAAGGAATAAACCACTACTTCAAATTTTCTTTGATTGGAAGTAAATAGCCTATTCAAAAACATGTGTATGAAACTTTCAGTTATATCGATTAACTTCTTCTTGTCTTGGCGCAATACCGATTCATTAATTATTTTTTTCAATGTGAGATAATGATTGTCAATATCTTTTTTAAATAACTGCATCTGATTGTTTTTATCCGCATAAGCTGAATATATTACTGGAGCATATTGCCGGTATTTTTCATTGATCTGTTTTTTCAATAAGGGATCATTTCCGAATTCATTCATAAAACCATTGCTTAGAATATTCATTAATTCATATTTCTCATGTTCGTTAAGTTCAATGGCACTCAAATAATTATTCACGCCTTTTATTGCTACGAGCAGACGCGTATCCTCATCCAAATCATAATTCGCAATCTTTTTGAGAATTCCTATCACGAACAGGCTATCATTCCAAAAAACGGATTCGGAAAGCTCAATGGAGGAATGCATGTATCTTTCCAATTCTCTCTCGTAGGTATCAATTTGAGTTTTATAGATTGCTGACCTAAAGGCCGGTTGATTAAGCTGTTCGGTAATGATATGGATACCATGGCAAATATCTTTCGCATTTTTAAACTTGAAGCGCAATCGCAGATGTGGGTTTGGATCAAGATATCTAATAAAAAACCATTTTTCTATAAGGTTTTGCCTGGTGAATTCATTAACTATTTTTGGTACTATTTTAAGCAAAATCTTATCGGCTGTAAAAGTTCCGGAATAGAATTTATAATACAACCAATCGCTGCCCGGCTTAAAGCTTTTTCGTACATATTTCTTTCCTGCTGTCGGTTTTAGTTCCTGAAATTGTACATTGTTAGTTGTGGCAATTGGAATAATTATTTCATTTACATATCTGTCATTATCATTGCTAATGACACAATTGTTTTTGTCCATTAAGAACTCTGTCAATCCCAGCTTTTTGATTTTAATTAGCTCACTTCTTAGTAATTCCTGGGAGTGCCTTAATTCAAGGTTTAAAGGAAGTTCCATGTCACGATATGAAATGCAAACTTTGGCTGGAATACTTAATTTTTCTCTTAAAGCCTCAATGTACTCGCTTAAAGCACTGCCGCTTAATTTAGTAATTTCAGGATGGGTTTCCAGTGATATTTTCCATTGTGCTTTTTGAAGAATTAATTTCTTATAAACTACACGTGGCAAAAACAATTCATCTTCAAATAAATTCCATTTCCAATTAAAGGGCACTAATAAATTTTGGACGCGCAAATCACATAAAAATTGATATAACGGCAAGCTATTTACATTGTGATTATGGGCGGAAGTGAGGCAGGGTATTATTCTCTTATTATGCTTCTTACTTCGCAAGATGATTTCGCCTTGCCGGACAGTAACAAGAATATCATTCAATAAAATTTGAATAATATTTTCACCTTGCCCTTTGGATAAGTAGGGTATTTCGTAGCTATAAAAAGATGGTCTTGCGCTTATATTCCCCACCTTTGTTTCAGGTATATGCACTACTTCTGCATATATAATATCTTCATGGTTTTTCTCAATTTTCTCAACGATATCTTTCAGCTTTTCACCAAGAGTTTTATTTAGTAAACCAAACCTGGCCATCAAATTTGCTGCAGAAGGGCCAGAAATGCTGGCTAATTCAAAATAATAATTACCTGATGTAAGCTCATCAATATTTGAAGCAATAATTGATCCCATTACATACATACTTTCCGGAAGCTCGAAGCCTTTCTCTGTTTTAAGAAATTCACCTATATCTTCCTGCTCTAATTGAACTACTTTTTGATTTAAAGTGATGGCCTGTTTAAACTTCTTAATTTCAAGCTGGGTGAACAAATCGTCTTTAATATAACGTTCATTTGATTTATCAAAACTTAACCCGCTAAGTAAACTGTGAAAATCAGAACGCACAACGTTTTGGTTACCATAACCAATGCCATATTCGGAATCAATAGCCAAGCTTAGCGGTATTTCACTTTCTCCAAATTTGTCACGGAAATTATTTATAAAATTAGCCAGATCAATGTTCTGCCTTCTATGGCTTAAGGGCTTTAATTCTTTAGTTAAATCAACAATTTCATCAAGAACATTTTTACTAATCTGATTTTTGTTCATATCAACTAAAAGGTCAACATGTACTGTATTTTTATGTAAATCGGAATTGACAATCTGTTTGACATTTTCGGTTATTTGAAAATATTTGCCAATCCCGATTTTATTTGGGCCAAGATTGTTGGCAAGTTGTTCTGCTTTTATTTTTAGTTTATCAATTCCCTTATAATTTTGTATGTTGTTGAGAAATGTATGTAAAGGGCTATCAATGATTAAGCAGGGTTCGATATCGTTTACTAATATTTTCTCGTTTATCAATTCATTTACGAAATCTGTCGCCAATTCTATATCAATATCTTTATTTATCAATGATTGACTTAATTCATTAATATTACAACTGCTCTTTGCTTTCCTTATAATTTTATCAAGCGATGCGGAAGACTCCACTTGTTGTAGTTCATAACATGCTTTGCCATTTATGAAAGTTGTATTAACATACCTATAGTTTTTATCAATCTTATAAATTGTATTATTAATTGAGTAATTGCTTTGGTTTTTAATTTCATCAGTTTGCATTAATGTTTTTAAAATTAAAATGAGAATACTGATATCCAAACGCACAATCTTTTGATGAAGTTCTTTCTTGCCATATTGTAAACAAGTATCATGGCCTGTTACTTCACCTAATGCAATTCCGGAAAACAGGCCAAAAGGGATAGGCCTTCCGCACATACGAAATATATACTTATAAAGTGTGCATTTTAATTTATCTATCTTCTTTTGTTCTAATAATTGATTTGTATTCAGTTTCTCCATTTCGTAATACAAATCAGTAGAAGCAACGTAAATAGCCTCTTTGAAAAAATCAGTTTTTAAAAGCTTAGAAAATAGAAAATCAAATTGCTCATCATTTAAATCAAGGATATTTACAGGAAGCAAAGTTGTTCTCAGCAAATAAAAATCAGACGCCAGCTCCATACTTTATCCTTTAAGGTTTATAAAATTTTGCTTATATCAGTAGTACTTTTTCCCAGTTAAATAGTTGGCTTCTTTGAGGAAGGTTGTCAATCAACACCAAACCGATACCACTAATTCCATTTAAGAGGCCAAAATCTGTTTTCCACACTCCTTTACCATAGTTGCCTTCAAACCAGGTTTTATACCCGGATGATCTTAAAGAAAGATTTGCAAGCCCGACAGTTCTTTGCAACCAATATTGCGAACAGTTTTTGAAATCGCCTATATCAGTTTGATTAAAAATTTGTTTGAACAATAGCGACACTCCTGAAGTTCCATGACATAAACAGGCGTCGACAATTCCGGTATCGGCATCTTCCTTTCTGCTTATTTGAAATTTTGCCAGTTCAAGTGCGGCATCATATACGTAAGTCTCTTTTAAAGATTCATTTACCTTAAGCAAGGAGGCTGCTATTCCCAAATCGCCATGGCACCAAGCCAATCTTTCCGGCGGATCTAACGGGTAAATCATTTCCTTGTTTACAATTCTGCTTGGAAAAAAAATGAGGCTGTCTTTTTCTTGATGGTAGGACAAAACCCATTTAACGGCGTTCTCAAGCACCTTTGAAATGCTATCATGCTCATATTCTGCTAAATCAAGTTTCAAAACTTCTGATAGAAAAACAAGGATACTTGGAATGCCATGGCTTAACCCTAAGCTGCACAAATTTTTATCTTCAATACTTCTTCCGACGGAATAAAAATCTTGCCAATATGTTCCGCGGTAATCGTGCTCAGAGAGATTAACTAGCTCTTGAATAATTGAAGTTAGATATGGATGGGGTTGATTATTATACTTACTCCTTTCTAAATAATAAACGCCCTTACCTATTAAGCCTGAAAAATAGTCGTATCTTTTATTCTGTATATCTACTTCTATCGAGTCAATTATAGTTTTGTCAAAGCTTTCAAAAATATCAGGGGATTCTAAGTCGATAATGTTTTCATTGACAAGAAATTGCAGTAACCAAGCGATCCCCGAAATTCCCTTCTCGAAAGAATAGTCAATTTCATATTTCTCGACACCCGCTAAAAGGATATCTACACCCTGATTAATTTGATTTAATAGGCAATCGTCTTCCGTAGTCTTATATAAATATGAAAAGAATAAGATAGAGCCTCCGATTCCGCTTAATAATGATGGATGATCTATCTGCTCTAAATTTTCGGTCAATTCAGTTTTTATGATTGAAATAATTTCATTTAATAAGTTACTGTTATCGGTTCTCATTATTATTTTTATGATCATTTAAATGAATTCCGCCGAAATTTGAAAGGAGAATTAACAGGTTCATTTTCTCTTTTTTCATTGAAGGAAATTTATCATTAATAGCTTTCCCGTTTACAATTTTGATGCGGCTTGAGTCGCTGTTTGCCAGCTCCATTAGCAAGCTTTTGTTTCTCTTGTCTGCTACTGGTCCCGAATTTTGATTTAAAAGATTAGAATTAGCAGGAAGCGTGCTATAACAATTTATATATTGATTATATAAAATGAAAACCCTGTTACGTACAGGTGAAGTGTTTGAATTTAACAGAAGAGATGCAAAGGATTTTTTATAATCAGATGAGGAATGTCCATAGCCAAACTGCGCGAAAAATCTTGCATGTGTATTATTAATCAAAGAATCATTATAAAGGCTAAGGAAATTTTCGTACATCGCATCATTCCGATTCCGTTTAAAATGATCCTCCCGGCTAATCAAAGTTTTATATAAATTATAATCACTGCCCCAATAGGTAATTATATCTTCTTTTTCAAGAGAATCTTTTAATATATTTTTTATAGATTGTATCTTATCCAAATTATCAATATCAGTGATCATTGAATCAATACTTCTGGATAGTAGTAAAGGAGGATTACCTTTTTTATTTTCTATTAATATTTTTAAAGCTCTCGGAAATGATCTGGATCTTGCGTTTACACTGTTACCTAACTCAAAATCTACCCCCCATACTTTTACTTTTCTGTTTGAAGGCAAGCTTTTCTGCAATGAATGAATTCTATTCCAGAATTCTATTTCTTCCTTTGAATAACAAAGGGTGTTTAGAATTGAACTATCTCCGGTTTCCAAATATTTATTATAGATAATCCCAAAGGAAAAAGGATATTCAATTATTAAGTTTACCGGACCAAAGTTTAACTGATAATTGATAATACTGAAAGACAAATCGTAATTACAGCTTACCGCATGGCATTCGCTCGAAAAAATAAATTTATAAGAAGTATCAATATGATACGACCAATTGATGCTATCAAAACCACGAAAGGATTTGTATATAGTTGAATCAAAAAGACTTTGAGAATATATCCGTGTAAATGATATTATTGCAAATAAGATTATAAAAGCAATCCTTTTAAACATCCTAAATGATTTAAAAAGCAAGTGAGGCAAAAATTAATTTTACGCCTCACTTTACTTTATGTGTTCAATGAAGAAATCAGGTATTTACTGGTGGGCAACAACAAGTATCACCTTTTTTTCTGCTGCAAGTATGATTACAGCTACATTCTGAACCAATTGATAATATTGGTTCCTGCGAATTTGCGCCACCTCCTTTAACCTTTAATAATTGATCATCTGTCAATCTGCTTAAAGTAGACTTTTTTAAAAACAATTTTTGAATTTTTGAATTTC
Organism: Parafilimonas sp.; assembly: GCF_047606085.1. Lineage (GTDB taxonomy): Bacteria > Bacteroidota > Bacteroidia > Chitinophagales > Chitinophagaceae > Parafilimonas. The sequence goes on along the minus strand of NZ_JASGEX010000177.1, from coordinate 2,919 downwards.
TCATTGTAAAATATTTTGAATTTAAAAATTTGATCATTACAATCGTTTCTTTGAAATTACATTTTATGCCTTTAAACTTTAAAGGTAGGAGGACCTCTATTAATGGAATAGATGTAAGTTATTTTTTTAAGGTAGTATGTCATTTATTAATCCTGCACTTGAGGTATACAACAATAATCATGTTCCAATCTGGTGCAACTATGCTTACAACTCACGAATGACCAATTGATAATAATTGTTCGACGTTGGCATTCCCGCCACCACCTTTAAACTTTAATAATTGCTCATCTGTTAAGCGGCTTAAAGTAGATTTTTTTAATAGCAATAATTTAAAAGGGGGTTTACTCATCTTTTTAATTTTTGAGTTAAGGCTATTTCATGTTAAGGCGTTTAAAATAAGGTAACGCTATTCAAATAAATTACCTAAATCTTTCATTTGTAAATAAGATGGCAAGTCTAAATCTCATCAAAATTCTTTTTAAGGTTAAAGAGCAGCTTATAATTGAAGTCGAAAATTTGATTAACAAAAACCTTATCTTTCTTAAATGATAAGCTATCATCCAATTTTCTTAGAATAATAGTGATAATGTTTTCGACTAAACGAATGTAGCGCTTTTAGCAATCTGCATTTGTTCAATCCATAAATAGTCCCACTTGCATACTTTTTTTACACCGTTTGCATAGATATTGATAAGTTAAGTGAATATTTTACACTTTGAATAATTTTAGCTCCAAGCCGTTTAAATAATAAAGGGTATTTAGAAGTTGCCTTACAATTCATATTTCAGTATAAAGTCCTGCTTACATACTTTTTTATCACCATGCGCATATTAGTTTTTAAAGATTGTGCACAATTTTCGATGAGATGGCTTTCAAAAACTTGTGCACAAATCGTTTCATTTAACAGACATATTCAACTATCAATTATAAAAACTTTTTGGTATGAAAAACCCGAATTTAAAAAAGCTGTATTTTATCACTATTGCCTACACTACGTTATTAATTTCCTCATGCTACAAACAAGACATAGTGCAAGAATACAAATCAGGTGCTATTGACTCCTCTGTTGTGCAAGCAAATTACCTGGCGAAAATAAAAGCCGGTTTAAAAGATAGTTTAAATGCAAGCGACTTTGCAACCATCGATTTTCTTCACCTGTATAAAAGTAATAGTGTTCTTACCGGAGATCATTTTCTGCGCATAAGCATTGCACGTAAGAAGCTGTCAGATGATTTTGTTTTATTAAGCACCGACAGTATTGGAAATATCATTAAGGCAAGAATAGTCCACGTACAACATGATGGCAAGCAAAAGGGAAGCGCAAACTTTACAATGGTTGCAAGTTCCCTGAATCGAAAAGAAATTGTCTATCTTAAAAATACCGAAAGTAAAAATCGCCAAAACGAAAACCGTGAAAAAGCAAACACCGTTACCAGCAACAATATAAGTTCCATGATGGAGGAAGAAGCGCCAGCGGGTGAACAAACGCTGCCGGATGTTGTTGTAGTTGGATATATCTATGATAATCCTACATCTTATTATTGGTATTGTTTTGACGACATATTAGGAATGGGCAGTGGTGGTGGTGGTGGAAGCACTTATACATATGGTTCCGCTGACCCACAACCGCATGGTGGGGGCAGTGGCCCTGTTTATCCTGATGAAACCATTAATATTTCTTATGAAAATGCTGATCAATCACCGATAGATGTAACAAAATATGTAAACTGCTTTTCGCAGTTATCAGATCAGGGGGCAACATTTAAGATTACGATTTATACCGATATACCTGTAAATAATGATCCCTACAAACTGTTTGATTTTAGTACAGGGGCCTGCGGCCATACTTTTTTGCAATTAACAAAATCTAATGGCAGTACATCAATTCAGCAGAACATAGGTTTTTACCCTGAAACAGGATGGAAATCAATTGAAGCTAATGGGCCGGTTCCAAGTAAAATGGTGGATAATGCGGGTCATGAGTTTAATGCTTCGCTTACAGTGAATATAGATGCTACCCATTTTCAAAATGCTTTGAATGAAATTCAATACCAGTCTAAATCAAGATATGATATAGATAATTTTAATTGTACAGATTTTGCATTGTCCGTGTTTAATCTGGCAGCATATGAGCCGCTGGAAATTCCGCAATATCATATACCTGGCGGAATGATGGGTGAGCTTTCAAATACACCTCAAGGGCTATACATAGAACTTTCTGATCTTAGCAAAACAGGAGGATATGAGGGAGGAGAAATATTAATTCCGGGAGTAGCCGGATACGTAGGTGCAAGTCATGGCCCCTGTAATTAAATTAAGTAAAATGAAACGATTAAAATTAATTATCACTCACCCTTTATTAATAATTCTGTTATTCTGTGGAATAATAATAAGCGGTGAAGAAATGGGCGGGTTTTACCTATTGTATATTTTACTGGGATTGCCGCACTTTGTTATTCATTCAATACTTGGTATATCGGGAATATTTTGTTTAATGCTTGCTTATTACATTAAAAAAAGTAAGGGTTATTTATTTAATATTTTTGGAGCAAGTTGCATGTGTGGTTCACTTATTTATTTTTTTATACAACCTAATGCAAGTTATAACTATGGCACTTTTCATGAAACACTGCCAATGATCACATTATGTGCATTTGGAGCGCTGGTTACTTATTTTATTATATCTAATTCTATCCAGTTTATCGCTGATTTAAAAAAGTCTAGGCAGTTGCCACCTCTCGTTTAAAATGTTAGAGTTATTTCAATATTTAAATTCCATATATCCGCTTTCTTCTGAAGTTCAATCTTACCTGATGCAAATTTTAAGAAAACGGGAATTACCGGCTAATAGCTATTGGCTCAGGGAAGGAGATGTCTGCAACCGAATTGCCTTTATTGAAAAAGGGTTAATGAAAATTT
>NZ_JASGEX010000176.1:0-16424 GCF_047606085.1 Parafilimonas sp. | reverse complement strand
GTAAGCTGACTGGTAAAGTCGTCGGGAATAATTAAGCGTGCCATGGTTAGTGTTTTTTGTGTGAGGAAATGGTGTTTATAGTATATGGTAAGCCGGGATTATTAAAAAGTCTGGCTGATACATCAAATATAATGCGAATAAATGAAAAAAAAGAAGAACCGGCATATTTCAAATTTTCGCTTCATGCGCGGCATTCCGGTCGGTGAGGCGCCGACCGGTAGCGGGTTCTGCAGGTGGGTGTCACCATCCACCTGCGAAAAAAGGCGGCCGGAGCAGGCATCCTTTTGGGTATTCCTTCACATATCAGCCCTTATCTATTATTAATAGTTTCCTAAATTGCCCTTCTTTAAAATTTTCCCTTTTATCGTATAAAGATATTTGAAGTTTCAAAAAATCAAAGTTTTATCATGCGCTTATCGAATGCTATTGTATTGCCGATTCTTATTTGTTGCAGTTTTTCAGTTAAGGCTCAAACCAGTGTTAACCATATCAATGCAAAAATATGGTACCAGCAGGATTCTGCTGCCGATCTTGTTGACGGCATAAGCCTTAACAAGGCTTACGATTTTTTAAAAGGTAAAAAATCAACGCCCGTTATTGTTGCGGTAATTGATACCGGTGTTGATACTACCCACGAAGACCTTAAAAAAATTCTTTGGGTGAACAAAAAAGAAATCCCCGGTAATGGTATTGATGATGACCATAACGGTTATGTAGATGATATTCATGGCTGGAATTTCCTGGGCAACAGGAATGGCGATAACCTTACCAAAACTTCTGACGAGCGCTCCCGCGTGTATTATGCCTACCGGGATAAATATGAAGGAAAGAATATGGATACCGCGACTTTAAGCGCCGACGAAAAATGGACATATACGGAATGGCAAAAAGCCGCTGCTGACATGACCATTTCAGGCGATGAGCAAATGGAAGTGATGATGCTGGAAGCGCTTGATAAAACCCTGCGCAAGCAGGATGCTATTCTTCAGCAGGAACTTGGCAAAGATGAATATTCTATAAGCGACCTGGAACATAGCCAGAACCTGAGCGTTTCGGGCAAGCAGGCCAAAACGAGTTATATGAATATTTTAAAGGTGGTGCAAACGGACAGCACCACCACCAATGTAAGCATACTGGCCGACCTGGAAGAATATCTTGATGGCAAAAAAAGCTCGCTGCAAAACAAAACCACGGCGCCGCCGGATTACCGTGCCCAATCAATAAAAGATAACTATTACGATATAAACGATAAGTATTATGGCAACAGCGATGTGATGGCAAACGACCCCGATCATGGCACGCATGTAACGGGTATTATTGGCGCACAGCGCGATAATGAAATTGGTGTGGATGGTATTGCCGATAATGTACAGGTGATGATGGTGCGCGCCCTGCCTCCCGGCGGTGATGAATATGATAAGGATGTGACGCTGGCCATAAAATATGCAGTGGATAATGGTGCAAAAGTTATTAATATGAGCTTTGGCAAAAGCTTTTCGCCGCAAAAGAAATGGGTGGATGAGGCGGTGCAATATGCCGAAGATCATGATGTGCTGCTGGTGCATGCCGCCGGCAATGAATCGGATAATATTGATTCCGTTGATAATTTTCCTAGCCCGTATTTTCTGAACAGTACCGGCCGGCCGGATAATTTTATTACTGTAGGCGCTTATGGCGATCCTGCTATTAACAACGGCAAATTCATTGCTTATTTCAGTAACTATGGCAAAGGCTCAGTTGACATTTTTGCGCCCGGGGTAAAAATTTATTCTACCCTGCCGCATAGTTATGGCTATCACGATGGCACAAGCATGGCTTCGCCGGTTGTAACAGGCGTTGCTGCTTTATTGCGTTCGTATTACCCGCAGCTAACGGCGGCGCAGATAAAATATGCATTAACCGCTTCCGCTGTGCATCTGGGTACGGTGAACAGACCTTTGAAAGATGATAATTCAACGGATGAAGCAATGGAAATGCGTGAATTGACCAGCGGCGGCTTATTGAATGCCGCGGCGGCGGTAAAGCTGGCTGCAACTTTAAAGCCTGAAACAAAAAAAGTTAACAGCAAATCTTTGCAAAATAACCTTGAAAAAAAATGATTATGGCCAGGCCGCAGGCTGATGAATCAGCACCTTTTTATCATAAATACATTGCGCTGGCAGCAGGCAATTCTGTAAGTGAAATAGTGAATACTTATGCGTTCGATGTCCAGGAGTTTTATAATAGTCTGCCTGAAAACAAAGCGGATTATGCTTATGCTGACGGTAAATGGACGGTGAAAGAAGTGTTGCAGCATCTTACCGACGCAGAGCGCATTTTTGCTTACCGGGCTTTGCGCATAAGCCGCGGCGACAAAACGCCTTTGCATTCTTTTGAAGAGAATGATTATGTGGAAAACGGTTTTGCAGAGGAAAGAAGCCTGTCTTCACTAAAGCAGGAATTTAATTCCGTGCGGGCAGCCACCGATATTTTTTTGCTTGGCTTAAATAAAGAGCAGATCAGCCGTACAGGCACGGCATCCAATAATACCATTTCCGTAAATGCCCTTGCCTATATTATTTACGGGCATCTTTTGCATCACCGCAATATTCTGCGGGAGCGCTATGGCATTTAGCCCCTCATCCTCGTTCCCTCCCGAAGTATCGGGAAGGACGCCCATATTTACAGAATGCTTATTTTATTTATACAAAGTCTCAAAAATATATGGCCGGAATAAGGTGCGAACCCGTGAACTTTCAAACATTCAACCTTAAACTTTAATATATTTGCGCCCATTTAAAGATATGAGCGTACAGCAAGACAACCGTTTCCAGGCAATCATCTCTCATGCTAAAGAATATGGGTTTGTATTTCCTTCCAGCGAAATCTATGATGGTTTAAGCGCCGTGTACGATTACGGCCCGTATGGAAGCGAGCTGAAAAAGAACATCCGCGATTACTGGTGGAAGAGCATGACGCAGATGCACGAAAATATTGTAGGCATTGATGCAGCTATTTTTATGCATCCCACCACCTGGAAAGCCAGTGGCCACGTGGACAGTTTCAGCGACCCGATGATTGATAACAAAGACAGCAAAAAACGCTATCGTGTTGATCACCTGATTGAAGCGCATGCCGATAAACTAAAGGAAGAAGGTAAAGAAGAACTTGCTGACAGTATTTTAAAAGAACTTGAAATACTGGACGCAAAAGGGGATATGGAAGGCCTTAAAAAACTGATTGACGATAATAATATCGTTTGCACCGTAAGCGGCACGGCAAACTGGACCGGCATACGCCAGTTCAACCTCATGTTCAAAACCGAGTTTGGCGCTGTTGCCAGCGATAACCCCGATGATAATATTGTTTACCTGAGGCCGGAAACTGCACAGGGTATTTTTGTGAATTTTCTGAATGTGCAAAAAACTTCAAGGCTTAAAATACCTTTTGGCATTGCTCAGATAGGGAAGGCTTTTCGAAATGAAATTGTGGCCCGCCAGTTTATTTTCCGTATGCGTGAATTTGAGCAAATGGAAATGCAGTTCTTTATTCGCCCCGGCACACAAAAAGAATGGTACGAATATTGGCAGGAAGAGCGGTTGAAATGGCATGTAAACCTGGGCATCCCGGCGGAGAAATACCGTTATCATAACCATACCAAGCTGGCGCATTATGCAGATGCTGCTTTGGATATTGAATACGAATTTCCCATTGGTTTTAAAGAAGTGGAAGGCATACATTCAAGAACAGATTTCGATTTAAGCCAGCATCAAAAATATAGTGGCAAAAAGCTTACTTATTTTGATAATGAGCTGAATCAGCATTACATTCCTTACGTAATTGAAACATCTATTGGTTTAGACAGGATGTTTTTACTCATCTTAAGCCATGCTTATGAAGAAGAAAAATGGATAAAGGAAGATGGCAGGGAAGATAGCCGCGTGGTATTACGCATACCGGCTAAAATTGCACCTGTTAAGCTGGCTGTTTTACCATTGGTTAAAAAAGATGGTTTACCTGAGATAGCAAGAAATATAATTGCAGAATGCACGCCTTACTTTAAATGTTTTTACGAAGAAAAAGATACAATAGGTAAGCGCTACCGCAGGCAGGACGCCGTGGGAACGCCATTTTGTGTTACAGTAGATCAGCAAACAAAAGAGGATGAAACTGTTACAATAAGACACAGGGATACCATGGCACAGGAGAGGATATCAATAAAGGAAATAAAAAATACATTGCTGCATTTGTTAATAATTTAGTGCTTACCTGCGACCAAGGCGGTAAACCATTAATTAATCTGATTCGTATAAATACTAAATAGTTATATTTTTTAATTTGATTTTTTAATAATTTAATCAGTTCTATAATGCTTACAGTAGGCACGGCAATTTTGGCTTTTTGCATGGGGCTATTATTTAAGAAAACCCTTGTTGCCAAACAAAAAAAGAGAATTTTACGCCTGGAAGATGAAATGTTATCCAGTCATTCAGCCATATTAGGCCTGGAAAAAAAGATAGCAGAAATGCAAAAAGCTACCAATAGCTATGAGACGGCTGACCGCAATTTAAAAGTATCCTAACCATATAGTTCAAGGTGTATAGATTTTTTATCGTATCCCATTGAAAGGATGTTTTGTTTTGCTTCATCAATCATATTTTTCCATCCGCATAAATAAAAATCGGCATCAGGTTTCCGGGTATTGAGAATATCCTGGTAAACGCTATGCACATAGCCATGCCTTATACTTTCGTTTTCTTTATCTTCCCTTGAATAAGAAGGCATATAATAAAAGTTTCTGATTGTTTGCGTTGCAGCCTTCATCTCATCGCTGTATAAACTGTCACATAATTTACGGCAACCAAAAATAAGATAGATGTTTTTATGCTCAAGATCATGCAGCTGAATATAATTGATCATTGAGCGAAATGGCGCAATGCCTGTTCCGGTACAAATAAAAAACAAGTCTTTATCTATTTTCTCAGGCAGCGTAAAAACGCCCTGCGGCCCGCGCACCGGAACTTCCGTTCCTACAGAAACCTCGTTGAACAGATAATGCGTGCCTGCACCGCCTTCCAGCAAAACAATTACAAGCTCAATCACATTTGTCCCGTCAGGATGGGAAGCAATGGAATAGCTCCTCCAGCGCTTAACAGGCCTATCGCCAATTGGCAAATCGAGCGTAACAAACTGGCCAGGCTTAAAATCAAACGTTGAAAGTTCGGGTATCTCTATCCAAAAACGCAGTACGTTGTCATTAACTTTTTCAATCCTGGCAAACCTGCCTGTTCTCCAAGGTTCAGACATAGCAAAATTTTAAGTAAGGTACAAATTCAACCAGCATTTTCTCTTTATTTATTTTTTAAAATTGTCCGTTGTACCTTTGCTGTGCGTTTATGAATTTTGGTGCGTTACTCGAAAAGTACAAACAACATCCCCGTCTTTTTCACCTGGCGGACAGGCTTGCTTTTGCCGGCCCCTCCTTTATCCTCCCCGAAGGAGAGGAAGAAAAACAAAAAATATTTCTTAGAAATTTACAGGGCAGCAGTGCTGAATTTGTTTTGGCGGCTTTGTTCGATAAATATCAAAATGATAAAGAGAACAATGCGGCAACACATTTGGTTGTTTTAAATGATGCGGAAGAAGCCGCTTATTTTCACAATACACTGGAGAATTTAACACAGGCATTGAACCTGTTTTATTTCCCTTCTTCTTTCAAAAGTAAAAAAGATTTTAAGCATCTCAACAGCAGCCATGTTATGCTGCGCACGGAAGCGTTGACAAAATTGTCTGTTGCGCCATCTGGCATCGTCATCACATATCCCGAAGCCTTATTTGAGAAAGTTGTATTGTCAAAAACATTAAGCAGCAATATCATTCACATAAAAACCAATGATACACTTAATCTCGATAGCCTGATTGAACTATTTGTGATGTATGGTTTTGAGCGTACTGATTTTGTGTATGAACCAGGCCAGTTTGCATTGCGTGGTGGCATCCTCGATATATATTCTTTTGGCAATGAAAAACCTTATCGCGTTGAATTATTTGGCAATGATGTGGACAGCATCCGCATATTCGATCCCGAATCTCAGTTAAGTGAAAGAAAACTGTTGCAGGTTTCCATCATTCCTAATATTGAAACGCAATTTGAAAGCGATGAAAAAATTTCCCTGCTGGAATTTTTACCCGAACAAACTGTTGTATGGATAAAAGACTGGGATGTAATTAAAGAAGTGATCAATGAGCAGGAGGAGCAGTTGGGAGAATATCTGTCAACGGTCAACGGTCAACGGTCAACCGAAGAAGATGATGATAGTACGATATTAAAGACAGTTAAACTGAAAGATTTTGTTCCTGCTGCAACAATTGAAAGGCAAATACTCCAACATCATCTGGTGGAATTTGGTTATAAGCCATTTTTCTCTAAAAACCCCTCTCCAAAGGAGAGGGGTTGGGGTGAGGTCATTGAACTGAATACAAAACCACAGCCTGCTTTTAACCGCCAGTTCGATCTTTTAATTAAAGACCTGAAAACGCATGAAGCCAGGGGTTACGAGTTGTACATTTTTGCAGAGCAGGCCAAGCAATTGGAGCGCTTGCATTCTATCTTTAATGATCTTCATACAGATATTCAGTTTACGCCCATTGCAACATCTATTCATGAAGGTTTTATTGACGAAGACCTGAAAGTTGTTTGCTATACGGATCATCAGATATTTCAGCGTTACCATAAATACCGTGTTAAGCAGGCCTATAGTAAAAATAAAGCGCTTACGCTCCGCACTTTAAAGGAATTGCAGCCCGGAGATTTTGTTACGCACATAGATCATGGTGTTGGAACCTATAGCGGTTTGCAGAAAATAGAAGTGAATGGCAGGCTGCAGGAGGCGGTAAGGATTATTTATAAAGACGGCGATATTTTATATGTGAACATTAATTCACTGCATAAGATATCAAAGTTCACCGGCAAGGAAGGCACGGCGCCGAAGATAAATAAATTAGGAAGTGATGTATGGAGCAGGCTGAAGGAAAAAACCAAAACGCGGGTAAAAGAAATTGCTTTCGATCTTATTAAGCTATACGCTCAACGCAAGGCGCAGCAAGGCTTTGCACATACACCGGATAATTACATGCAAACCGAACTGGAAGCTTCCTTTATTTATGAAGACACGCCAGACCAGGCAAAAGCCACTGAAGATGTAAAGAAGGATATGGAAAGCGCTTCGCCAATGGACCGGTTGGTATGTGGTGATGTTGGGTTTGGTAAAACGGAGGTGGCTATTCGCGCTGCATTCAAAACCTGTGTGGATGGCAAACAGGCTGCGGTGCTTGTTCCCACAACCATCCTTGCATTTCAGCATTATAAAACTTTCAGTGAACGTTTAAAAGATTTTCCTGTAACCATAGATTATATCAATCGTTTTAAATCAGCCAAAGAAAAAAAGGAAACGCTTAAAAAAGTTGAAGAAGGAAAGATTGATATTATCATCGGAACGCATGGTTTGCTCGCTGACAGCGTTAAATTCAAAGACCTTGGTTTGATGATAATTGACGAAGAGCAGAAATTTGGTGTGGCGCATAAAGAAAAATTAAAAACATTAAAAGCCACGGTTGATTGTTTAACCTTAACGGCAACGCCCATTCCACGTACATTGCAATTTAGTTTAATGGGAGCAAGGGATTTAAGCATCATCAATACGCCGCCGCCCAACCGCCAGCCCATACAAACGGAAGTTGCCGTGTTTAATGAAGATGCTATTCGCGATGCTGTCTATTATGAAACAGAACGAGGCGGCCAGGTTTTTTTTATTCATAACCGCATTTTGGGTTTGGCCGAAATGGCTATCATGATTCAAAGCCTTTGCCCCGACTTAAGCGTTACTTATGCACACGGGCAAATGGAAGGTAATAAACTTGAAGAACGTTTGCTTGATTTCATTGACCGCAAATACGATGTATTTGTTTCTACTAATATTGTTGAAAGCGGTGTTGATATACCAAACGTAAATACCATCATCATCAATAATGCGCATCAATTCGGACTGAGTGATCTGCATCAGTTGCGGGGCCGCGTTGGACGCAGTAATAAAAAAGCGTTCTGTTATTTATTTGCGCCGCCGGTGAGCACGTTGCCAACCGATTCAAGAAAACGTTTGCAAACACTGGAACAATTCAGTGAACTGGGAAGTGGTTTCCAGATCGCCATGCGTGACCTGGATATTCGCGGCGCAGGCAATTTATTAGGTGGTGAACAAACCGGTTTCATGGCTGATATTGGTTTTGAAACCTATCAGAAGATTTTGGATGAAGCGATACGTGAGTTGAAACGTACTTCATTTAAAGATGTGTTTAAGGAAGAGATTAGCAGGCAGGATGATTTTGTAAGTGATTGTACCATTGATACGGATCTTGAAATTCTTATTCCTGACGATTATGTGGAAAGCATAACAGAACGCCTGTCGCTTTATACAAGGTTGGATAATTATGAAAAAAATGAAGAACTGCAGGCTTTTGAAAAAGAATTGACAGACCGTTTCGGGCCAATACCCAACGAAGTAAAAGATTTAATCACAACTGTGCGCTGCCGTTGGGCTGCAGTTGATCTGGGTTTTGAAAAAATGACGCTGAAAGACAAAACGCTGCGTTGTTATTTCATCAATAAAAATGATTCACCTTATTTTGAAAGTGATGTATTTCGGGGCATCATGCAGTACCTGCAAACCGGCACCAATAAAGCGAGGTTAAAACAGGTGGGTAAAAACTTTTTATTAGTGGTGAATGATGTGAGCGATATGGATGTAATGTTATCTTTTCTGCAGCGCATGCATAATGCTGTGGTTCAAAAGCAGGCTGCCACAGCAGATGCATAAACTATATTTCACTCAATGAAGAAATTATTATACTTATTTTTCGCAAGATTTTCGCTCTGCGAAGTCTCCGCACTTCGCAGTACTATGCGCAAAGTCTCCAGACTTTTTCTAACACCTTATTGTATCATATTCTTCTCCTGCAACAGCAACGATACATCTTCGTCCGCTAAAAAATATGATTCCATCAAAAATGCATTGCAGCCCTTAATAGAATCTATGGAAAAGCAGTTAAAGGAATACCCTGACAGCGCCGGCTTACGCCTGCAATACGCATTCACATTGGATAGTGTAAAAATGTATAAAGAAGCGCTTGCCCAGATGGATTCATTAACTAATAAAGATTCTGCCAACTATGGTTTGTTTTTCGCAAAGGGTGAAATAGCAGAAGATGCAGGAGATACGGCGCTTGCCATAAAAAGTTATGCAAAAGCTGCCCGCATCTATGAATCGCCTGATGTTTTGTTGGCGCTCGCCAATTTGTATGCAGAGATGAAAAATGACCGGGCTGTTTTATTATGTTCCCGCGTGAAAGCTTTGGGATTGGGCAGGGAAGCTAATGCCAATTGCGCCTTTATAACAGGTGTATATTTTGCCCGCATTCATAAAGGCGATGAGGCTGTAAAATATTTCGACGAATGTATTGCCGGTAACTATACCTGCATGGAAGCCTATATTGAAAAAGGCCTTATTTATTTTGATGCGAAGCAATATGATAAAGCCTTGTCTGTTTTTCAGCTTGCTTCAACAGTTAATAATCTATATGCTGATGCCTATTATTACATGGCACGCTGTTATGAAATGATGAATAAAAAAGACAGCGCCGTATTGCGTTTTAAACAATCATTGCAACTCGACCCAACGCTTGATGAAGCAGGAAGTCATTTAAAACAATTGAGTGCAGAATAACAATTGTTTTGAATGTTTAGAGTTTAATGTTTAATGTTGTGAAACATGGTTTCATGAACTAAAAACTGTAAACTACAAACTATAAACTATGTCAATTGTAGCGCCATCATTGCTTGCCGCCAATTTTTTAAAGCTCGAAGATGAATGTAAAATGGTCAATGCCAGCGAAGCCGCTTGGCTGCACCTTGATGTAATGGATGGACAGTTTGTACCTAACATAAGTTTTGGCATCCCGGTTATTGAGCATGTGCGAAAAGCAACAACCAAATTCTGTGATGTGCATTTAATGATAGAAACGCCGGGAAACCTCGTGCCTGCATTTAAGAAGGCTGGTGCAGACAGCATTATTGTGCATTATGAAGCTTGCCCGAATCTGCACCGCAATGTTCAGCAGATAAAAGAACTGGGCATGAAGCCAGCCGTAGCCATTAATCCGCATACACCTGTTTTTATGCTGGATGATATTTTAGCAGACCTGCACCATGTTTTAATTATGACGGTTAATCCCGGTTTTGGCGGGCAAAAATTTATCCCGCATTCGCTTAAAAAAGTAGAACGGCTTCGTAAAATGATAGACGAAAGAAAATTAGATGTTTTAATTGAAGTGGATGGCGGTGTCACGATTGAAAATGCCCAATCGTTGGTTAATGCAGGCGCTGATGTTCTGGTTGCAGGCAATACAGTGTTTAGTTCGGCTGATCCGAAAGAAACAATAAAAAAGCTAAAGGTTTGCTCACGGTAATTTATCGCCTTCATTTATTATTTTTTCAGCTTCTTTTACTGCAGTGCCTTCTTCAATTTTGCCTTCCACTTCCAGCATGCGGATGGCCTTTGCGCCCTGTAAAAACTCAGAAGCAAAAATGAATTCATTCAGTCTTTCATTCTTGCTGAAAATAATATCCTTGTTAGAGCCTTCCCATTCTTTCCTCCCTTTATATAAATACATGATGTGATCGCCTATTTCCATCACGCTGTTCATGTCATGCGTAACTACAACCGTGGTAATGTTGTATTCTGTTGTAATGCTTTTAATAAGCTGGTCAATAACCAATGAAGTTTGCGGGTCAAGGCCGCTGTTAGGCTCATCGCAAAAAAGATATTTCGGATTAAGCACAATAGCCCTTGCAATACCAACGCGCTTTTTCATACCGCCACTTATTTCCGCTGGAAACTTGTTATTTGAACCTTCCAGTTCAACTTTTTCCAGCACTTCATTTACGCGCTTTTTCTTATCGCGATAACTTAAATCCGAGAACATATCCAGTGTAAAAATTATATTCTGCTCCACCGTCATCGAATCAAACAAAGCAGAGCCCTGGAACAACATGCCGATTTGCTGGCGAAGTTCCGTTCTCTCTTCACGATTCATTTCAAGCATATTCCTGCCATCGTACAAAATCTCTCCCTTATCGGGTTTAAACAGCCCCACAATACATTTTGTAAAAACCGTTTTACCGCTTCCGCTGGAGCCAATAATAAGATTGCATTTACCTGTATCAAGCACACCGCTTATATCTTCAAGAATAACCTTGTCGCCAAAGCTCTTTCTTATATTTTTTACTTCTATCATAAAACCCCCATTCCGCCGCGGCGGAGAGTCTAAAAAATTATGAAATAATTTTTTGTTTGTTATGATACCAGCTTGGTAATGCTGGCATCGTCCCTTGCGTCGCAACACTTGTGCTGCATATCATTATTCAGCTTTCGTCAATCATGAAACGTCAAATGTGAATAACACAGATCAATATCTTCATTATACTTCAAATTCATAGTTAATATTCCTGTCTATGAAGATCATTAAAAAGAGCTTTTGAAAAGTCCGGAGACTTTTCGCATAAACCCTGCGAAGTCCGGAGACTTCGCAGAGCAATTTAAAGCAACATTAAACTTTAAACATTTGAACCCGTAAACTTATACGCTCATTCACAACACCTCCACCTGGTTTCTCAGCAAATCTTCAAACTCATCCCGTTTTCTTATCAACTGCGGTTTGCCATCTTTAAACAACACTTCTGCAGGTTTCAATCTCGAATTAAAGTTACTGCTCATTTCAAAACCATAAGCGCCGGCGTTGTAAAAAACAAGGTAATCGCCCTCCCGCACTTCATGAAGCTTTCTGTCCCAGGCAAACGTATCTGTCTCGCAAATATTTCCAACAACTGTGTAAATACGTTCCGCCCCTTTTGGATTGGAAATATTTTCTATGCGATGATAAGCCTCATAAAACATTGGCCTTATCAAATGATTAAACCCGCTGTTTACACCTGCAAAAACCGTGGCAGTTGTTGTTTTTACTACGTTGGCTTTTACTATAAAATAACCTGCTTCGCTTACAAGAAACTTGCCCGGTTCAAACCATATTTCCAGTTTGCGGTTACTTTCTTTTTCAAATTTGGTAAAAGCCTGTGCCAATTTCCTGCCAAGGTCATATACATCTGTTCTTACATCATCATCGTAATATGGTACTTTAAAGCCGCTTCCTAAATCAATAACTTCTATCTGCGGGAACTGCCGCGCCATTTCAAACATAATCTCAAGCCCCGCAATAAATACATTGGTATCTTTTATTTCGCTGCCTGTATGCATGTGCAGGCCCTGCACGTTTAGTCCTGTTGATTTAATAATGCGTTCAATATGTCTTGCCTGGTGAATGGAAATGCCAAACTTGCTGTCAACATGCCCGGTTGAAATTTTAAAATTACCACCGGCCATTATATGCGGGTTCAGGCGTATAAAAACAGGATAGGTGCTTCCATATTTATTGCCAAAACGTTCCAGCATGGAAATATTATCAATATTAATGTGCACGTTTAGCAGCTTGCCTGCCTCTATTTCTTCAAAGTCAACACAGTTAGGTGTAAACAAAACCCTGTCGGGTGTAAAACCGGCTTTCAGGCCAAGCTTCACTTCATTAATACTAACACAGTCAAGCCCGGCGCCAAGCCTGTTCATCAACTTAAGAACATTGATATTGGTTAAAGACTTGCATGCATAAAAAAACCTTGCATTACAATCTTTAAATGCTTTGTTTAATTCATGCAGTTGCTCTTCAATTTTCTCTGCGTGATAAACGTACAACGGCGTTCCAAATTCTTCTGCTGCTTCAATCAGTTGTTTTCTGCTCAAACTCTGGCTCATGTATAAAAAAATTATTTTGCGAATGTAAGCGAAGTGAAGGTTTAAAAATGTTAGCTCTTCCTGAATAATGCGGCAAACAGGGTATCGGCTTTTGTATCATAGCCTTTTATCAGCTCCATTTTTAGCAATTCCAGTTTAAATTTTTGCTGAATAAAATCAGCAATTGCTTCATTTTCCTTTTCAAAAACGGAACAGGTTATATACAGAAAGAAACCGTTATTCTTCAAATGCTCAACGGCATTGCTTACAATCTTTTGCTGGCGTATGGCATATTCTTCAATCTTATTCTGATTAAAAAAATATAGCTGTTCCGGTGTTCTGCTCCAGGTGCCGCTGCCGGTGCAGGGCGCATCGCAGATAATAAGATTGTAAAGGGAATTAGGTATTGACAATTGGGAACCGCCCACATCATACACTAATGTCTTATAATTTTTTATACCGGCTTTGAGAAAACGCTGTTTGAGGTTTTGTATGATAGATGGGCGAATATCAGACGCAGTTAAATCAATATTATCCAGTACATCATAAGCCAGTATTGATTTGCCGCCGCTGCCGGCGCAGCAATCCCAGACAGACGCACGATTTTGAGATTGCTCCCTGCTCATAGCTGATAGCTGATAGCTGATAGCTTCTTCAACTATTTTCAAAAAAACTTTTACCTGCTGTGATGCGTAATCCTGAATCACAGCTTCTTTATCAATATCTATAACTGAATGAATGTTGGTGGAAGGAGAGAGGCTGATACAGTTTTCTTCTATATTGTTGTATTGAATGTTATGTTGCTGTAGTTTATTTATTACCGCTTCATGAAAGCCGGACCTTATTCTTACAAAAACATCTGGTTGAATAAAGAAGGCTTTTATAAATGCATCAACATCCAATGTTTTGCCTGCTTCGTTATAAAACGGAAAAACATCGTGCAGGGAAAAAGAATATTTTGATTGAATAAATGCTATGCGTTTTTCCAAGTAATTGCTATGGTTATAGAGCCATTCATCATTATATAAAAAATTCCATTCATCAATATTATTATTGCAAATAAAAATGGCAGGCTTTAATCTTTCTTCTGCTGAAATATCAGAAAAGGCTTTTCCTGTTCTGAAAAAATTATAGCAGATATGTGTTATAACTTTCCTGTCTTTGGAACCATGCTTTTTGTGCCGGGAAAAATATTGTTTCAAAAAATGCTGTAAGGGCACAGCACCATCATACAACTGTATAATTTTTATAGCCGAATTAAAATACGATTGAAAACGCATGGCATTATTCAAAGAAGATTTTTACACGCTCATACATTAATTTATTGCTGGGCAAAGTATTTAACGTTATTCCGCCTGAAAAACGCTTCAGACCAAATAATCCCGCGAGATTCCCTTTGTTTATTGCCAGTTCAAGATAACCCGCAGAATTAAACCAGGCAAGCCTTTCGCCCTGCTCAACCGAAGCATAATTTTCACTGATGTTTACAATGCCGCCATCGTTGCGGGCAGGTAAAACGATCCTGAATTTTCTTCCCTTTCGGTGTTCTTCAAATTCCTTTCTGGTAAGATTGATGACTACGTTTTCAAACTGGTCAATAAATATTATCTGGCTGTCAATCCAGTCAGGCCCTGCTGTTGAACGGAATGGGTATTTCTCTTCAATGTTTGTAACCGCATCACCTATTGCCCGTAGCGATGAACCGTTTTCGATTGCGTTTAAAGCATTGGCAAACGCTTCGGTGCAGCTTAATACGCCCAATGCATTTGGTATTTTAATGGAAACAATCTCGGCAGGTTTGTCGCCGGCAATCATTGTGAGAATGCCATTGTCAGGGCAAACGATAAACTGGTTGTTATGTTTTGCCAGCAGTAAATGATCCGGTGATTTTTCAAACAAATTAATGATCACAAAATGAAAACTGCCCGCAGGATAAAATGCAAATGCATTGGTGCAAACATAAGCGGCATGCAAATAATTATTGGCCACAAGCTGGTGCGTAATATCAATAATAGAGGCAGATGGAACAGCTTTGATGAGCTGCCCTTTAATAGCACCAACAACATAATCGCTTTGACCTATATCAGTAGATAATGTAATAACAGGCATTCGCTTTATTTAACCAAAACTCCTTTATTAAAAAAGAACTTATGCACTAATTTATCTGCAAGCTCGGGCATAAAACGGTTTAAAAAAATTGTTTGTTTGCCTTGCCCTGATAAAACCAGTGTGCGTTTTCTTTTTTCAATAGCATTTAAAATATGTTCTGCCACTTCTTCGGCACTTGTAAGGCTTTCTTCATCTAATGGTGTTTCGCCTTGTGGTTCAGAATTTTTATTTAATGCAACATTGCGAATGTTTGATCTTGTAAAGCCGGGACAGGCCCACATTACGTTTATGCCACTATCCAGTAACTCGGTTCTTAATGCTTCCATCCAGCCCTGCAATGCAAATTTTGATGCAGAATAACCGCTTCTGCCCGGCAGGCCCCTGTATCCGGCAATAGACGAAACGGCTGCCACAGTGCCTTTGTTTTTCAGGATATAAGGCAATGCATATTTGGTGCAATAAACAGCGCCCCAGAAATTAACATCCATCACGCGGCGAATGGTTTCAAGGTCTGTTTCACTAAACAATGCCCGCATAGAAATGCCTGCATTATTAATTAATATATGAATGGTTCCAAAAGTGGTGATTGCCTGGTTAACCATGTTTTTGCAATCAGCTTCATTACTTACATCGGCAGATAATGCCAGTAAAGGCTTGCCTGCATATACAGTTTGTAAATGATACAATTTATCGTAATCGCGGCCGCAGGTAACAACTTTTGCTCCCTGCTGCATTAATGCATAAACGAGCGCCTTGCCAATCCCATCCGTGCCACCGGTAACCATTACTACTTTATCTGTAAAAAACGACATATCATCTGTTTGCCTGCAAATTTAGTTACTTGTAAAGGTTGTAGAAATGTAAATATTCAGGCGTATAAAGAAAGATATTATTTAAGTTTTGGTGCAATATGTTTTTCGGCTATTTTTGCACTCCCAAAAACGAAAAGGGGATGAACTCGTAGCTCAGTTGGTAGAGCACAACACTTTTAATGTTGGGGCCCTGGGTTCGAGTCCCAGCGGGTTCACTTCTTGGGACAGGTCTAAAAAAGAAAGGCTTGTCCCATTTTTTTTGCCTGCTAAATCGCTGCTTCTCTGGTAAATAAGCATTGCAGCTAAATTTAATCTTTGAGTTCGATGTTGTATTCCATCAAATATGATATTTTCAGGGAACATCGAACTCACAATTTCCCTTCTCTCTTCAACAGTGCCGTTAATATATCGTATATCTAATCCTGACAGCTTATTCAGACCATGTTCCAACAATCCATTTATCGCTTTATGTTTATTGGATAGTTTTCCTAATTCGTCTTCTACTAACCATTTCACAGGATAGGCGACATTTCTCGCTTTATTTTCCTACTTTTGCGTATGCAAAATTTAGAAGTACTTATAGGCCAAAAGATAGATGGTCGCAAATTATCGCATGGGCAAAATGAAT
>NZ_JASGEX010000175.1:0-8814 GCF_047606085.1 Parafilimonas sp. | reverse complement strand
GCAAGATTCTTCGGGATTTGCTTTTTCTTTAAATAAAGATACCGAACTAAACGACAAAAGATGAACGTATTTATACGCTGTTTCTGTGTAGTTCCGCGCAATCTTTGGAATACTGCTGTTTATACCCTGCTTTTACAGCTATATGGCGTATCTCTAAATTTGTTTCAGGTAGCCTGATTAAGCTTTGATATCCAGGCTTATAGTTGTTATCCCCGGTCAAATCATTTCACCGGCCCTTCATCCATTCAATGGTTTTTATTATGCCCTCCTTATAGGGCGTGGGCCTGTAATGAAATGCTTTTTCAAACTTCGATGAGTTAAAAACATAATCATATTCATTCTGGTACAGCATCTCTTTCAGTTCCTGCATCAGCGGATTAAATAAAGCTGCCATTGAAATAACAAACTTCGGAATGGTTTGTATTTTATGCGGCATATTCAATTCATCTGCAATCATATTTATAAATTCGGTTGATGATAATGCAGGTGAGGCAGTGGGCAAATGCCAGGTTTGCCCAAATGCTTCTTCGTGCTGCGATAAAATATATAAAGTTTCCGCTGCATCTTTTGTATAGGTATAAGAATGCACCGGCTTTGCCGTAACCATTACCTGCGGCGTTTTGTTATGTAATAGCTTATCAAATGCCAAAACGC
Source organism: Parafilimonas sp. (assembly GCF_047606085.1). Taxonomy (GTDB): domain Bacteria; phylum Bacteroidota; class Bacteroidia; order Chitinophagales; family Chitinophagaceae; genus Parafilimonas. The sequence continues at coordinate 8,160 of NZ_JASGEX010000175.1, read as the reverse complement.
CGATAACACTTTTTGCACCGGCATGCGGGCCATAAAAATCAGCGGCCCGGGCAATAAGCGCTTTAATATGGCCGGCCTCCATTTCGTTTAAGAGCGCTGTGGCAACAGCAGCCCGTATTTTGCCTTTTTCACTGCCAGGTTTAAATGGCGTTTCTTCCGTCATTGGCCCGGCTACTTTGCCATACATGTAAACATTGTCGAAAAATATAAGCCTTGCATTGGTTGCCTTACAGGCGTTGATCACATGCTGCATAATCGCAGGCCACTGTTTGCGCCATACATCCGTTCTGTATTCAAGCCCGATTAAAAGATAAACGATGCCGGAACCTTCAATGGCTTGTAAAACCTGCTCATAGCTTGCTGCATCGGCTGCTATTGTTTCAGCGCCGGCAACAGGCTTTGGGTTTCTTGACACCAATCTTACCTGCTCGTTGTGTTGTAATAATACAGGCAACAGTTCATTGGCGATGCTGCCGTTTGCGCCGAGAATGGTGTGTAGCATACAATCAATATTATCCCTAAAAATACAAATGCCCTGTTACATTAAGATGAACAGGGCATTTATTCAGCGGCGCTGCGAAGTCTCCGACCACAAGTGTTCGAAATCTGCATTAGCGATCCGCGATCCGTATGATCGCCCACGTGTGTAGAAATAATTGTGCCAGGGGGGATTTCCACACCGTAGGTGTGGTACATGTAAACGTTCCGTTCCAATGGAACGGTAAAGAAACATTACGGGCAGCATTGTACACACCTTAAGCCTCTATGAGGCTTTAAGAAAATGGTTTCGAACAGCTATAGTCTCCTGACTTCGCAGGCCTATGCGTGAAGTCTCTGACTTCTTATAATAAATTCATTAACCTATCGCTTGCTTCAGGTCTTCGATCAGATCATCTGCATCTTCAATACCAATGCTTAAACGGATGAGCGAATCTTTCAAACCATTTTTTATTCTTTCTTCCCTTGGTATGGAAGCATGCGTCATGGTTGCCGGGTGATTGATTAAACTTTCCACACCGCCAAGGCTTTCTGCCAACGCAATAATTTTTGTGGATGTTACCACCCTTTTTAATTCTGCTGCGCTTTCATCTTTCAGTTCAAAACTTATCATGCCGCCAAAGCCGCGCATTTGTTTTCTGGCAATGGCATGGTTTGGATGATCCTCAAAACCCGGCCAATATACTTTTGCTACCTTTGGGTGATGGCGCAGATAATTGGCAATCATTTCCCCGTTCTCGCAATGCCTTTGCATACGCACATGCAAGGTTTTAATGCCGCGTAAAACAAGAAAACAATCCTGCGGCCCGGGCACTGCGCCGCTGCTTTTCTGAATAAAATACAGGTCATCTCGCAGCGCTTTATCCTGCATTGCCAAGCAACCCTGCACCACATCGCTGTGGCCGCCAAGATATTTTGTTGACGAATGCATTACGATATCTGCACCCAAATCCAAAGGCGTTTGCAGATAAGGAGACGCAAAAGTGTTATCAACACAAACCAGTATATTATGTTGTTTAGCCAGTTGCGTTACGGCGGCTATGTCAACAATATTCATTAAAGGATTGGTTGGCGTTTCAACCCAGATAAGTTTTGTGCGCGCGGTTATGGCATTGCTTATATTTTTTATATCCTGCTGGTTGATGTATAAAAATTCAATCCCGAACTTTTCAAACAGCTTTGAGAATAAACGGTAAGTGCCGCCATACATATCGTTGGAAGCAATTACTTCATCGCCCGGTTTTAATAACCTTATTACGGCATCCGTTGCTGCAACACCGCTGCTGAACACTAAACCATATTTACCATTTTCAATTTGTGCGCAGGCGTTTTCCAAAGCAGTTCTGGTAGGGTTGCCGGCGCGTGAGTAATCATAGCCTTTATGCGTATCCGGCGCAGCCTGAATATAGGTTGAAGTTTGGTAAATCGGTGTCATTATCGCCCCGGTTGACAGATCGGGTTCCACACCGGCATGTATAAATTTTGTGCCTATCCCTGTATATGCTTTTGCTTCATTGCTCATAAAAATATGCTTTATTGAATTCAATTTATATATCCAGGCTCTTGTTGGAGCTGCCTTTTTTATTAGCTGCAAAGATTACAAAAACTGCTTCATATTGATATAGCCATCAACCGTTCATCATTGGTTTAACACAACTTAACAAATGTGAAATGGGAAGGCCTGCGGTGAGATATTTATTTCGGCGGTTAAATATCCGGCTTTAACCGCCTGTTTTTTTATTTGAGGAATGTAACATCATTGCCGGGGTATGCTCTTTAATTTCTTTAACAAACCAGTGATGTATAACCGCTTTGCAAACACTTATTGCTGCATATACATTCGATTATTAAAAGCCAGTAAAATTTAAAAAAGAATAAAAATTGTATGTTATGAAAAAGATTCTGATTTCCTGTGCGGCCGGATTATTAATGGCCTTATCTGTAGCAGCAGCGCCCGGTTCAAAAATTATAGAACAATTCAAAAAAACCTTTCCAAATGCCGAGAACGTAAAATGGAGTGAAACTAACAACGGGTACTTCGTTGGGTTTTACCAGAATGGAAATTTTGAAAAAATATTATACAGCAAAAAAGGAGGCTTTGTGCGCTCCTGGAAATATTCCGATGGCAAAGGCCTGCCCACGAATATTGTAATGCTGCTGAATAAAAAGGTGGGTGATGGTGTGATAAAAGGTGTTACAGAAACCACTACCCAAAACAGCACACAGTATGATATTAAAATGCTTAAGCAAAACAAATTATACTGCCTGAATATTTCAGCGGATGGAACGGTGAACAGTGAAGATGTTTTTGATTATGAAGATGCCTCCGGTACAGCAAAGAATTAGATTGTTTAAGCCTGCATGCATATTGATAAAAGGTTTTACAGCAAGCCACTGTAAAGCCTTTTTTAGTGAATGGTGAGTGGCCTGTTGTGCGCACACGCTCTTACCATTCACCGTTTCACAATTCCGTTCTTAGCTTAACACTATGCTTTTAAAACTGCGAATAGCATGGCTTCACTTTGGCTGGTTTAACCTGCTTGATTCATCATAGGCAAATCGTTTCACTTCCGGGAAAAACCTGGCATAACATTGCTGTAACTGCCCATGGTTTATTTCAAAAGCTGCAAACGCTGTGCTGCTGCCGGTAAGGTATTTTGCACGCCTTGCCAGTCCTGCAAAGCTTTGTTCTATTCCATGCATGGTTTGATAATTATACAGCCAGTTATCGCTTTTCATATAAGGCAGCAGGCGGGCAAATTTTTCCGGCAGCACGCTTATGTTTTTATCAAGCACTGCATAAACAAACTGTGAGAATTGCAGCAGGCCGTCCTCTTTAAATTCATGCCTGTCGCGCGCAAGAAAATGGTCATACACTATATCAACAAATGCGCCTGCATATAAACCAACAGCGGGTTTAAAGAATTGTTTTGCTTCCCTCGTTGCTTCATGTTCATCCGTAAACGCATCAATGCTGCGGTGAAGCGCTATGCCTTTTTGAATGGCTGCATTATATTCAAAACGTCTTTTGCCTTTTACAAAATCGCTTATCATGTTGCCCACCAATATTTCAGGCTGATGAAATGAAAGCCAGGCATGGGCAAGGTAGTTCATGTTATTTCACGTTTCTGTTAAGCCAGTCCGTAATTGTTTGCAATGCAAACGGCGATATGGTTTCCTGCAATTTTCCATATTCTGCTACGGTGCACAAATTGCAGGCCTGGAATAAATGATTGAGGCCCGGCAGTTCCTTTACTTCAAATTTTTTTGTTTTGCCGCCTATTAATGCGCTTTGTATGGCAGGCAAATTCTGGCTCGCCACCACCTGTATATCTTTACTGCCGTTTAAGGCAAGCACTTTTATTTTTTTTAATTTGGAAAGATAGGGCTGTGGGTTAAACTGTATAAAGTATGTAAACCAGGGCGTTGAAGTAGCAGCTATTTGTTCATTAATATATTCCCTGTTGTCATCAGGCGTTTTAAATCCAAGTTTCCTGAGATTAGCCGTATCTGCTGTGGACTGCCACCTGGTTAAAACTGGCAATCCATTGGCCATGGCGGATGCAGAATCCGGTGCGCTGGTTATGATAGATATCAATTGGGTATAAACCGGTTTAAAGCTTTCTGAAAAAGAAGCGTCAATGCCTGCGGATCGCATGATGGCCGCATTTTGTTCCGCCATCAGGTCTATGATTTTTACACCGGGCGCCGCAAGCAAAACAATAAACTTTACATCTTTTCTTGCCGAGGCAACCATGGGCGCAATCATGCCGCCTTCACTGTGGCCCAGCAGGCCCAGTTTTTTATCGTTTACTTCAGGCCTTGATCTTAAATAATCAAGCGAGGCATTTACATCTTTTGCAAAATCTGCTGAAGTGGATGCTTCAAAATTGCCGGTACTGTTGCCAATGCCACGGTCATCAACCCGAAGCACAACAAACCCGTCGCGCGTAAGTGCATCTGCCAGCACGGCAAAAGGTTTATGGCTGAATATTGTTTCATCCCGGTCCTGCTGCCCGGAACCAGTAATTAACAGGATGGCCGGGAATTTTCCACTACCCTGTGGAATAGTGATTGTTCCGCCATATTGTAAACCATTCCTGTTATACACAATTTCTTCGCTCCTGTATGGAAACGGCGGCTTTGGCGTTTGCGGGCGTATAACCACAGGCGGCGGTGGCACCACACCCCTGTGAAAATCGAGCGGCACATTGGCTACCTGTGTAAAAGTGCCGGAAAGCGTTGTATCATTCAGCAGTTTGCCGGTATAGCTTACCTTGTACTTATTAATGGTGAATGTAAGCGTTTCGCTTCCCGCGGCATCCTTCAATATGAATATGGTATCGCATTGAATGCCTGTTGTTTTCTGATCGGGGCTGTCGAATGTGGCTGTATATGTTTCATCGGGCAGTTGTTTTACGTGCAGTATAAGCCTGATATTCCCCGCAATTTTTAGCGTGGCGCTCCATACGCCTGAGAAGTTTGCCTGGGCGTTTACACCATTAATAGCAAAAAGGCTTATCATGATTATTATTAAGAGCTTTAACTTCATGCCTGTAATTTTTATTTGATTTACCGGTTATTCATGGCCGCTCAAAAACCCAGGCTTGCCTGCAAACCGGTGTGCCAGCACAATCATCATCATTTTCAGGCGTCTAAGATACCCGTATCCCGGCAAAGTAAATATAATTACGCGCAATGCTTTGCCCATCAAATCGGTTAGGCAACAGTAATCGAGCGGAAGAAAAGTTAAATAAAAACATTGCTATGAAATGAACATAACGGTGCCATTAAAGGTTAGAGCTGAATTAAAGAAACAACTTTATCAAAAAGAAGAAATATATGCCCTCTCCGGCAATCAAAAGATCGAAGCTTTGCCGCATCTTAATCTGAATACGCTATAGCTGAAAAATTGACTTTTAAAAACTGAAAATATTTCAACATTGCTGAAACTTTTTCAGGCTTGTTTTCCGGCAAGTAAATCTGGTACGCATGTTGTTTTTTTATTCTAAAATTTATAAATGTTAACTAATAAAAAACAAGGAGGCATTTATGACACTTGTAAAAAGAAACGGCAGTTTAATGAATCGCCTGCCCATGCTGTTTGACGATTTTTTCAATCGTGACTTTTTCAATTGGAATTCATCCAATTATTCAGACACCGACACCACAATTCCGGCAGTGAACATCCGGGAAACCAATGACAGCTACGAGGTAGAAGTAGCTGCCCCAGGCATGACCAAAAAAGATTTTAAGATCCGGCTGGATGGCAATACGCTTATCATCAGCTCTGAAAAAGCAATGGAAAACGCACAGAACAGGGAAGATGACAAGTATTACCTGAAAGAATTCAGCTACCAGTCTTTCTACAGAACACTCCAGTTGCAAAAAGATGTGGTTGATGTTGATAACATTAAAGCCGGCTATGAAGACGGCGTTTTAAAACTGCATATTCCCAAGCAGGAGCATGCCAAACAAAAACAACCTAAGCTTATAGAAATAGCTTAATGTGAATTTTGTGTTGTTTGCAGAAGTTGCCTTAACAAAGGCAACTTCTGTTGTATAATATCCATAATGCTATCATGAAATTGTTGTCTGCAAACACCGCAGAATTTATCTATCATTATTATCTTCATCTTCTGAATCGCCCGGTTCGTCTGCCTCAACAATATCGCCGCTTTCATTCACCGATAAATTAGAATCCCCTGCTGGATTTTCTTCGTTTTGGTTTGTGTCAGGCTCCGGTGTTTCAATAGTCGTTTCGCCCGTTGAGCCTTCCTCCACTTCAATAATAATATCGCTCTCCGCTTCCGCCGTTTTAAAATCGGCTTCATTCACCAGCGTGGGCTGCACCATTTCCCCGGCAAAAACTTCTTTTATTTTAGGCAGGTCTTCAGAAGAATTGATGCCGAAATAATCCATGAAGCTTTTGGATGTGGCATACACCAGCGGTTTGCCCGGCAGGTGTTCGCTGCGGCCTGTAATTACGATCAGTTCTTTTTCCAGCAGTTTCTGAATGCTGTAATCGCTGTTTACGCCGCGGATGCTTTCTATTTCACCTTTCGTAATGGGTTGTTTATAAGCAATAATGGCCAGGGTTTCCATAGCCGCAGTGGAAAGTCGTTTCAAAAACTTGTCGCCGTTTAGCTGCGCAATGGTCTTATGATAATCTTTTTTGGTGAGGAACTGCCAGCCGCCGCCGCTTTCTTTCATTTCGAAAGGATAAAACTCGCTTTGGTATTTTTCGCGTATGCCTTCAATACAGCTCTCCACCTGGTCCAGGTTGATGCGTTCTTCCAGAAAGCCCAGCGCATTATTGATCAGCTCAACAATATCCAAAGCCGTCAATGGTTTTTCACTGGTAAAAATTAAGGCTTCAATATGTGGAATGATAGCTTTAAGTTCCAAAGTTCACAAGTTCACTTGTTTACGAGTTAAGTTCTCCCCTTTTAGGCCTGTCCCGGATTTATTCCGGGAGGATGGGGTTTAACCTTGCAACGCCGCTGCACCGCTTACAATTTCTGTAAGCTCGGTGGTAATAGCTGCCTGGCGGGCACGATTGTAAGAAATACGCAGGCTTTTCAGCAATTCATTGGCGTTATCGCTGGCTTTATCCATCGCTGTCATGCGGGCGCCATGTTCGCTGGCATTGGCATCAAGCACCGCTTTATACAACTGGGTGTTCAGAATTTTCGGCATCAGCCCGGCAATCAGCCTGTCCTGCTCCGGCTCAAAAATAAAATCAGCCTTTTTAGCGCCTTTTTTCTGTTGTACTTTGGGAATAGGCAGAAACTGCTCCGCCACAAACCGCTGGGTGGCGGCATTTTTAAATTCACTGTAAATAATCTCAACTGCATCAAACTCCCTGTTCTCAAAAGCTTTTACTGCCGCCTGTGCAATTGCCTGCACATTTTCAAACTTCAGGTGAAGAAAAATATCCCTGTAAGTACTGTTGGTTTTATAGCCGGAACGGGTAAGGCTTTCATAGCCTTTTTTGCCCAGGTTCCAGATGGCCACATTTCCTTTTGCAAACTGGCTGGCATATTTATCGGCAACAAGCTGTTTTGCCAGCTTTACAATATTGGCGTTGTAACCGCCGCAAAGGCCGCGGTCGCTGGTAATCACTATCAAAAGCACTTTCTCAACAGGCCTTTCAGCAGCCAGCTTTATATCGGCGCCGCCTTCAATATTGCTTACAATGTTGCTCAGCATTTCCTGCAGCTTCTGTGTGTATGGGCGCATTTGCAAAATGGCATCCTGTGCGCGGCGCAGCTTGGCTGCGCTCACCATTTTCATAGCCTTTGTAATTTGTTGCGTGCTTTGTACGGAACTGATGCGGTTACGAACCTCTTTTAACTGCCCTGGCATATCTGTTTTGAAGTTTAATGCTTAAGGTTAAAAATGTTTAACCCAAAAAATTGCCGCGAAGGTAAGGGAATACTGCATAAAATGGAAACCGCATAGTTTTGGGCGCATTTCAAATTTTCGCTTCATACGCGGCACCCCGGTCGGTGTCTCACCGACGGGTAGCGGGTTCTACAGGTGGGTGTCCACCATAGCCGTCAACTTAGGAGAAACACGATTAATAAAGGACCCCGAATGGGGTTTAATTTAAATAGCCATCGGTGCAACCGGTGGGCAAATGAAACGGTTTTGATATTG
>NZ_JASGEX010000174.1:0-40360 GCF_047606085.1 Parafilimonas sp. | reverse complement strand
TGGCCTGTTCCGTCTTTTGTAATAGGTCCTTTAATTCTCTTTGTTCCTTTACTGATAGGGAAATTTTGTAACTCATAGTTTTTCAACAAAGTTACAAAATCGGAATTATTTAGACAATATAGTATATTAAACAGAAAATCGTTTATAAAACGATGCCTGGTATGTTGAAGTTTGCTGATATTTTTAAGTTCATCATTCACTGATTCAATAATTATTTTTTTGTAGAAAAAAGGTTGCGAAGAAAAAGGTCATAATTATGTTCAGTTTCCACGCTCTGCGAAGTCTCCGTACCTGAAGTGTTCGAAACCGGCATTAGCGATCCGCGATCCATAGGATCGCCCCCGTGCGTAGAAATAATTGTGCCAGGGGGGATTTCCACACCGTAGGTATGGCACGTGTAAATGTTCCGTTCCAATGGAACGGTAAAGAAACATTACGGGCAGCATTGTACACACATTAAGCCTCTATGAGGCTTTAAGAAAATGGTTTCGAACAGCTATGGTCTCCGGACTTCATTAAGCCTGAATCCCGTCATGCTTTTTCATGGCTATCCTGTAAAGCATCAACCCCATTAAGGCAAAAGCAATTACGCCAAGCAGTTTGTACATATCAACGCCTAAGGCTGTTTCAAGCGTATGTTCAAGGTTTATTTTTTGAAGTGAGGCGGCCACGCTTTCGCTGCCGGCTGTTAACAACGCCACAATAACGCCTGCCAATGCGCCGCCCGCCACTAAACCGGTTGCAAATAAATTGCCTTTACCTAAATCCTCTTCGGCAATAACTTCTCCTTTGCGTTTCTTGCGCCAGTCAACAAAACCGCGGATAGCGCCGCCGCAGAATATAGGCAATGTAGTGCTTAACGGAAGATAAACGCCTATGGCAAAGCTTAAAGAGTTTACGCCGCATAGCTCCATTACAACAGCTAATGCAACGCCAACAAAAACAAATTGCCAGTCGAGGTTGAATGATAGAATGCCTTTTATCAATGTGGCCATTAACGTAGCCTGCGGCCCGGGAAATTTATCGGTGCCGATAGCATGCGTATAACCCTGCGCCACCATATCAGCCGTTGGCTTGTCAAGGATTTTTATAGTGATGCCAATGACCAGTGAAGAAACAATAGCCCCAATAAACAAAGCAATCTGTTGATTGCGCGGTGTAGCGCCAACCAAAAAACCTGTTTTTAAATCCTGCGATGTAGCGCCGGCATTGGCTGCGGCAATGCAGATCATGCCGCCAACAACCAAAACCATAGGTTCATAGGTTTTACCGCTCCAGCCAATGCCAATAAATACCAGGCAGGTGCTCATTACGGTGGCTATCGTCATGCCGCTTACCGGGTTATTTGTTGTGCCGATTAGGCCAACAATGCGTGATGAAACAGTTACGAAGAATGCGCCGAATACTACTACCAGCACACCCAGCAATAGTTTACTGCCGGTTGAATCGCCGGGTATCATAGGAATAAAGGCGATCAATGCAATCAACGCAATGCTTCCAAATAAAACCAGCTTTAAGCTAAGATCTTTTTCTGTGCGTAATTGCGTATTGCCTTCTTTCTTGTTTTTAATGGAACCAATGCTTTCTTTGAAGGATGTAATAATAGTGGGAATGGTTTTTAATAATGTTATAAAACCACCGGCAGCAACCGCACCGGCCCCGATTTGCCTTACATAAGCCCGGTAAATGGCATCGGCGCTGTCATCAAACACATGGGTAATGGGATTCCAGCCACCGGGGCCGCCGGCTGTTTGTACGTCTTTTAAATATCCAAGTTTTACCAGTTGTTCTGCAATAACAGTTTGGTCATGAATTAGCGTGGCCAGCAATGGATGAAATACCAGCCAGCTTAATACACTGCCTGCTACCAAAGTGCCCGCAATGCGTGGACCAATGATATAACCAACACCCAGGTATTCAGGCGTTATTTCACCGCTAACTTTTGCTGCGGGAAAATATTTATTGGCAAGCTTTGTTGCATAATCAGGTGTTTCTGCAATAATGTGCAATACCTTTTGCAGGAAGGCATACAGCATGGCAACGCCTAAACCAACAAATGCAGTTTTTGCAATATCGCCGCCTTTTTCACCGGCTTTTAAAACCGATGCACAGGCGGTGCCTTCCGGGTAAGGCAGGGTGGCATGTTCTTTTACGATCAATGAACGGCGCAAAGGGATCATCATTAATGTGCCTAATAAACCGCCAAATATGGCCAGTATTAAAATGGTCATGTAGTTAAAAAAATCCGCGCCAACGCTTTGCCCGTTCATCATGGATAAAAACAAAAAACCGGGCAATGTAAATGCCACACCGCTCGCAATGCTTTCACTGGCCGAACCGGTTGTTTGAATGATGTTATTTTCGAGAATGGTTGTTTTTAATAATTTTCTTCCGATCGTAATTGCAATAACGGCGATTGGAATAGATGCGCTTACGGTTAATCCTGCTTTTAATGCCAGGTAAACGTTTGCAGCGCCAAACAAACAACCCATAATGCAACCCATAACAATTGCTTTTACGGAGAACTCTTTCATCTGTGTTTGCGGCGATACAAACGGCTTGAATTGTGCTGGCTCGGACATGTTGATGTTGGTTTTGGTTACCAGATTGTTTGTACGTTGTATTTAGTGATTTTTTCGTCTGTTGTAGCAATGATTAATTCCTCATAAACTGCCTGAGCAATCAATATTCTGTAAAACGGGTCTTTATGCAATAAAGGCAATGCAGTGTAATAAGCTAAGTGTTGAAACTTAATATCAAGAATAATAAAATTATATAAAGAGATTTCAAGTTCCCACTTATCAAAAGGTAATTTTAATTCCAGCTTTTTTAGATTGGTTTTAATAGCAGCTTCCCACAAACTGGCTATGCTTACAATACGGCTATTATTAGAATCTTTGATAACTGCTGTGACTTTTTTAGAAAGCTTTTCAGGTTCATCAAATAACCAGATTAGGGTATGTGTATCAAGAAGTATATTCATTAAAACATTACATATATTCTTCCATTCCTTCAATCGGGTCATCAAACCCCGGTAACATCTTTATCTTGCCGCGCAATGAGCCGAACGCCTCACTAACATCCTTTTTTTCAGGTAAATCTTTTTTAGATAAATAAATAATTAATCAAATCATTTATCTCATGGATGTTATCAGGAGAAAGCTTTTTTATTTTTTTTACCACCTCGAAATCATGTGCTTCCATATCTTCATTTTTCGATTTTAAACATTAATGTTTTGCATCTTCACACTTTGTATTATTATCTGTTTTTTGATCTTTTTCAGCTTTTTGATTTGCAACTTTATAAAGCAAAAAAATCAACATAGGTATCTACAATTTTTAGTTGTTCCGGAGAGAGTTTACTTACTTTTTACCGCAATTCTTTATCATCCATACCCAAATTCTTTCTTCAAATTTAAGCTTTATTCCTTACTGTATGCCATGCATCATTTTTTGCAGTTTCTTCGAAAGCAAAAGAAGAATGATGCCTGCAGCCCCGCCCATAAAAACAAAGAGCATAAAGAAATCATGAAGATTGCTCATCTGGTAGCCAAGAAACGAAGTGGTCTTGCCATCTTCGGGATATAAGCTGCTTAGCACGCCGGCCAGTTTATTGCCGCCGGCATTGCCGGTGAACCATACGGCCATCAGCAGCGATGCAAACCTTAACGGCGATAATTTATTAAACAATGAAAGGCCGATAGGAGACAGGCACAATTCGCCCAGGGTGTGCAGCAGGTATAAGCCTGTAAGCCATATCATGCTTACCTGCTTTGCCGATGCATCTTTTACGCCATAAGCTATCCATAAATAACCTAATGACAGAAGAATTAGGCCCGTGCCCATTTTGGTAGGCGTGGCTGGTTGTTTTTTTCCCATCTTCAGCCAAACCCATGCAAGTATGGGCGCAAATAGGATGATAAATGCAGAGTTGAATGACTGGAAATAACTTGGCGGCATAACATAATTTCCCCAGAGATGCCGGTTGGTTTGCTGGTCGGCAAACACGCTTAAAGAAGCGCCGGTTTGTTCATAAGCACCCCAGAAGAACACAACAAAGAATGCAATGATAACCATTACCCAGATTCTTCCCTGTTCTTCTTTGGTTAGTTTTTTATCTGAAAAAATAAGAATGATAATAAACAGGAAACTGCCGCCTAAAAGATAAAAGAGGTAATTTATTTGCGTATCCAGGTAAAGCGCGCCAATTGAAAGCGCTGCAAATACAAGCATGATGATAACCGTGAAAACAGGGTTCAACCATATTGGCGATGGCGGTTTTACATGGCTTGAAGCTTCTTTGTTTAATTTGTCAACTATAAGATCATCTGGTTTAAGGCCCAGTATTTTTCCTTCGGGGTCGCGAACCAGTTTGTTGTGATATATTCTTTGTACGATAAGGCTGATGACCATGCCCACACCGGCTACAAGAAACGCCCATTTAAAGTCTGCAGGGTTGCCCGTATTGCCTACCGTGCCGCAGGCTATCGGGCCAATAAAAGCGCCCAGGTTTATGCCCATATAAAAAATAGTATAGGCAGGGTCAACACGCAGGTCGCCTTTTGGGTAAAGCTGCCCTACAAGCGTGGAAATATTCGGTTTAAAAAAACCATTGCCTGCAATCATTAAACCAAGGCCGGAGAAGAAAAGCACATTCGATAAGCCGGGCGAAGCGTTGTACATAGTGCCACAGATAAAAAGGATTAATTCGCCCACTGCCATTACGATGCCGCCAACAAATATAGACCGTTTATTGCCCCAAAAGCGATCAGCAAAATATCCCCCAACTAATGGTGTCAAGTACAACAAACTTATATAACTACCATACAGATTTAAAGCAAAATCAAGTTTGAAGAGTAGCGCCTGCGTCATAAAATAAGTAAGTATGGCACGCATGCCGTAATAATTAAACCTTTCCCACATTTCTATTGCAAACAGTACATATAAACCTTGGGGATGGTTTTTACGTGCAGGTTGTTCCGTAGCACTTATTGCGTCTTCTGTAATGTTCATTAAAACTGGTTTATTGGGATAATAATTAGTTGGCTCCCCAAAATAAGCAGTTTTTGCAATTAACAAAATCTAATTCAGAAAGCATCAGGGCAGATGCATTAAAATTCTTATGAAGGGCCATCGGCCGGTTCAATTTTGTAAAGTCCCGTTTAAACGGGATTATAGATGAATTTCGATAGAGGTGAGTGCCAGCGGCACAGCCTGCCCCGACTATTCGGGGATACATAATGTAACGAGCCGATGGCTCTCAACAACATTTTGGTGGTTTCAAACGGGTTGAAACCCGTTTTTACAATATTTTTTCGAGGCTACGCCTCTTTTTATACATTTAAAATCATTGTTGTCCGACTAAAATATTTTCTCTTGGGCTAAAAAGCCCTTTATGGGCCTGCTTTTTACTAACCCCAGGCTTAAGCCCGGGGTTATATATCTGAAACCCTTGCACAATGGGCTTTAGCCCAAGTTATCCGGACAATAATGATTTTAAATTTTAATGTGTCTGCCCTGCTGAAAGCATAAAACTTTTACTTTCGCCGCCTAATTATTTTTTCATGAATATCCTGTTATTGGGAAGCGGCGGCCGGGAACATGCACTGGCGTGGAAGATAGCCCAGAGCAAACATTGTACAAACCTGTTTATTGCTCCGGGCAATGCCGGAACAACTGAATGTGGAAAAAATATAAACATTGGCGTGAACGATTTTGAGGCCATTAAAAAGTTTGCTGTTGACAATAATATTGAGATGATTGTTGTGGGCCCGGAAGACCCACTCGTAAACGGTATTTATGATGCGCTTAAAAAAGACAACTCAACCAAAGATATTATTGTAATTGGCCCATCTGCTTATGGTGCACAGCTTGAAGGCAGCAAAGCCTTCTCCAAGAAGTTTATGCAGCGCCACAATATTCCAACCGCTGCGTATGCGGAGTTTACAAAAGATAATTTTGAAGAAGGCAAACAATACATTCAGCAGCATAGTTTGCCGGTTGTTTTAAAAGCCGACGGCCTGGCAGCAGGCAAAGGCGTGGTAATTGCAGCAACAACAGCAGATGCATGGAAGGCTTTTGAAGAAATGATCATTAACCAGCAGTTTGGCGAAGCATCCAGCAAGGTGGTGATTGAGCAATTTTTAGACGGCATTGAGCTGAGTGTTTTTGTATTAACTGATGGAAAAGATTATAAGATTATCGGCCATGCAAAAGATTACAAACGCATCGGCGTTGGCGATACCGGTTTGAATACCGGCGGCATGGGTTGTGTAAGCCCTTTGCCATTTTTAACGGATGCGTTTTTACAAAAGATCGAAACTAAAATTATCAGCCCCACTATTGACGGCTTGCAAAAAGAAAACATCGTGTATAATGGCTTTGTATTTTTTGGTTTGATTAAAATGGGTGATGAACCTTATGTTATAGAATACAATTGCCGCATGGGCGATCCCGAAACGGAAGTGGTAATGCCTCGATTAAAAAATGATATTGTAGAATTGTTTTTAGCAATGCATAGCAATATGTTGAAAGATGCGGTTATTGCGTTTGACGCAAGGGCCTGTGCAACAGTGGTAGCGGTAAGCGGCGGCTATCCCGGCGATTATGAAAAAGGAAAGTTGATTTCTTTCTACCCTCCACCGGAGGAGCTGGGGGAGGCCACAATTATATTTCATGCGGGCACCAAAATAAATGAAACAGGAAATGTTGAAACAAACGGCGGCCGTGTTTTGGCCGTTACATCGTTTGGCTCAAATATTGCTGATGCAGTGCAACTTTCAAAAAACGCTTTAAACCATATATATTTTGAAGGGATGTATTTCAGAAGCGATATTGGATATGAATTTTAAACGTGAACCATTTACGTGAATCGTGAATGTAAACGCGTGAATAATTTTGAATCACTATTGTACGGATAAAAATTAATTGAATCGTTTGAAATCTTTTACCAGGGTTGGTTCTGACCCCTCTTCTTGGGAGAACTTGTCCCGACCATTCGGGAGGGGGTTGGGGTAAGGTCAGACAACAATAATTTTAAATGTAAAATTTATGCACGCAGCAATAATGAATTTGTTTAAATTAAAACGCATTAATAACAGTAATCAAATTCCAAAGCTTTCACGTTTGACGATTCACGAAAGGCAGTTTGCATATCAATTATTGCCTTGCCCACCAAAAAAAGTTTAGAACTAAAAAAAAATATTTGTGCATATTAACAAAAACCCTTGAAATAGAAATATCCGCGCTTTGCAAATTCGGATTATATCCTGCACCTTTGCGGCTTATTTAATAAATAACATTTGTAACTAATTATATAATGGGACTTTTTAATTTTTTCACACAGGAAATTGCGATTGACCTTGGCACCGCAAATACCCTGATCATTCACAATGATGAAGTGGTGGTGAATGAACCATCTATTGTTGCCTTAAACAGAAATAATCCGAAAGAAGTGCTGGCCGTAGGAAAGCGTGCCCTTATGATGCACGAGAAAACACATGAAAGCATTCGTACCGTCCGCCCGTTGAAAGATGGCGTAATCGCCGATTTTAATGCGGCTGAATTAATGATAAAGGAAATGATCAAAATGATCTATCCCAAAAAGCCATTGATTGCGCCGAGATGGAGAATGGTAATCTGTATTCCTTCCAGCATAACGGAAGTGGAAAAACGCGCCGTTCGCGACAGTGCGGAACAGGCCGGCGCAACCGAAGTTTACCTGATTCATGAACCTATGAGCGCTGCACTGGGTATTGGCATTGATGTGGAAGAGCCGGTAGGCAATATGATCATTGACATTGGCGGCGGCACCACCGGTATTACTGTAATTGCATTGGCCGGCATTGTTTGCGACCAGAGCATTCGTATTGCCGGTGATGAATTTACGGCTGATATAATGGAAGCCTTACGCCGCTATCATAGCTTACTGATTGGTGAGCGTACGGCGGAACAAATTAAAATAACTATCGGCGCCGCCATGAAAGACCTGGAGACGCCTCCGGAAGATATGCCGGTAAATGGCCGCGACCTTGTAACGGGTATTCCCAAACAAATTATGGTGAGCTACCAGGAAGTGGCCGAAGCGCTGGATAAATCCATCTTCAAAATTGAAGAAGCTATTTTAAAAGCGCTGGAGACCACGCCGCCTGAACTGGCAGCCGATATTTACCGCCGCGGTTTATATTTAACCGGCGGTGGCGCCTTGCTGCGTGGTTTGGATAAACGTTTAAGTCAGAAGATAAAATTGCCCGTTCATATTGCAGAAGACCCGCTGATCAGCGTTGTAAGGGGAACAGGCCTGGCACTAAAGAATTACCAGCGATATCCTTTTGTAATGAAATAAAAAAGCCCATCTAAATCTTCCCAAAGGGAAGACTTGTAAATCATAAATGATAAACAACTAATATAAAAATTAACGTTCTATCTCCTCCCCTTAGGGGAGGCCGGGAGGGGCTTTAATGCGTAACATAATTGCATTCATACGTCATTTCTTTAACCTGTTCCTGTTCCTTATTCTGATGGGGATTTCAATTGGCATCCTCATCAATTACAATCAAACTTACCAGGTTGTATTTTCTGACGTTGCCAATGAGACTACCGGTAAAGTAGGGGCGCAGTATAATGCCGTTGAATACTATTTCCGCCTTAAAAAAACCAATGAAGCGCTGGCTGCTGAAAATGCTGAATTACGGGGGCTGCTGAAATCAAGCTTTGAAGGGCCGGATACCGCAAAAGCCATCCGGGTTGATTCTTTGTTGAAAGATACACTGGGCCGTATAAGGAAGTTTGAGTTTCTTACTGCCAAGGTGGTAAACAACGATATTTCTGAGCAAAACAATTACATTACTTTATACCGCGGCAAAAACCAGGGCGCACAGGTGGATATGGGCGTAATTGGCCCGCAGGGTATTGTTGGCAAAGTGATTTTAGTAAGCGATAACTATTGCCGTGTAATGAGCCTGCTGAACCGCAACTCCAAAGTGAGCGCCATGACGAAGAAAGGCTTTTATACAGGCCTTGTGGACTGGGATGGCAAAGACCCCCGCTATGTAATTATGCATAATGTGCCCAAATCGGCTAAAGTAAAGGCTGGCGACAGCATCATCACCAGTAATTTATCAGGCAGCTATCCTCCCGGTATAATGATAGGCACTGTAGCTGCATTGCAGGGCGATCCTGCCAGTGGCTTTTATGAATTAAAAATAAAAACGGCAACAGATTTTTATAACATTCAATACGCCTACCTTGTAAATAATATGATATGGGCTGAACAAAAGCAACTGGAAGCTAAAACGCCGAAAGATAAATGACGAACCTGCTAAAAAATATCATCCGTTTTGTATTGTTCATAGCCGTGCAGGTGTACGTATTTAACAAAGTGCCGCCTATACATGAGTTTGCAAAGCCCTACATTTATTTCCTGTTTATTTTATGGCTGCCATTCAATATAGGCCGTGCGCCATTAATGCTGCTGGCATTTGTGTTTGGGTTAATATACGATTATTTCAGCGGCACGCCCGGCCTTCATACGGCGCCATGTGTACTGATCGCTTACCTGCGGCCTTTCTTATTAAATCTTTTAATACCGCAGGAATCAACACAATTAAGTTTTGCAGAGCCCTCTGTAAAAAGTATGGGCTGGGGCTCTTATGCTACCTATATACTTATACTTACTTTCATGCATACAACCCTGCTTGTATTTCTTGAGTGGATGGATTTTGGCGATTTTCTCTTCTTCATTGGCAAAGTAACTGCTACCACAGCGCTCAGCCTCGTGCTTATTTTTATTGCAGAGATACTTTTTCCACGCAAAGGAAAAGTGCGCACCAATGCTGCAGCCTGATGCGTTTTTCTTTGTGCGCGCAGTGAAAAAATGAATGCGGTATGTGGCGTATAAGCAGGCATGGTTTATATGCCATGCTGAATAAAGATGTACAATGCCTTAATGTAAAGCCATGTAGATAAGCAGGTATCATAGTTGGGCAGGAAAATGTACAAATACATACATAGAAGCGTAACTTCTATAACTATATTTTCTTTACCCTGCTAACATGCAGCAAGCAAAATCCAACTATATGGTTAAAAACAATTTCTGCGTGCTTGTAACTAATGGACAACTTTGTCCGGCATGCAGCATAGCAAATTAGCCGCCTCAATTGTTTGTTGTTACTTCTTCCGCCAGTCCAAAGCTCAGCGTCATGCCTGCCCCGCCAATGCCGTTTATGATAGTTACGCCCTGCTGAGGCTGATGAATAAATTCAGTTGCGGCATTTGTCATTTTCGGGTATATGCCATGCCAGCTTTGTATCATTTGCCAGGTTTTAAAAACAGCAAACTGTTTCAGATAATCTGTAATAAGCTGGTTGATGCATTGCCTGTCAAACGGGTCAAACACGGAGCCATATTCATGGCTGTCGCCAATGGTTAATTCGCCGGTTTCATTCTGCGAAACCATCACATGAATGCCCCATTTTAAATATTCAGCATGTGTTTGTGCAAACTGTTTTTTTAATGCAGGCAGCGATGCAGCAACCTCAAACGATTTATAATGTGTTAATGACAAGCCGCCGCATAATGCCGGCCCGATGCGAAAGTTATTGTCCTGCGCAGCCAAACGCATCATCTGCAGTTTGCATTTGGTAAAATTATTCGCAGCAAAAACTTCAGGATATAATGTTTCAAAATCGGCGCCGCTGCAAACATAAATTTCATCTGCCTGCCAGCTTTGTTCGCCGCTTCTTACATGCGGATGGTCAATAAAATTAATGGCTGTGCTGAACTTAAATTCAACGCCATATTTTTCCGTGAGGTAAGCCGGTATTTTTTCAATAGCAACACGGGCTTCTACTATCATATCATCTTCACAGTATAAAGCACATAACAGGTTATGCGGATTGGCTGCGCCTGTTTTTTGCATTATTTGTTCTTTATTCAAAATGCTTACAGGCCTTATGCGTTGGTTAACTGTTGCAAATTCTTCCAATACATCTGCTTCAGGTTTGTTATAGGCGAGATGCAGGCTGCCCGCTTCATCAAACCATAAGCCTGCGCCGGTACAAACTTCTTTCCATATTGATCTTGTACGAAGCGCCCTTTCGTATAATGGGCCATTTGGCTGGCCAACCGGCCATACCATTCCAAAATTTCTTACAGATGCGCCAACAGCTTTTTCATTCCTTTCAAATATGGTTACCTTATATCCCCGAACGGCAAGGCTTCTTGCTGTGGCCAATCCTAAAATTCCTGCACCTATAACAATTGCATTTTTACGCGGCATGTGTATTTAGATTTGATGACTGCGGCGATGTGCCAAAAAGCGTTGCATGTTTCTTTTTAAAATAAACCGCTGCTATTGATGTTCCCAAAATGCCAATAATGGTTACGGTAAAAATGGCATTGATGAAAAATGCCGTCCATGAAAGCTGCAGGCCAATAAACTCTTTCAGGAACAATAGCAGCATGCTGCCTAAGTAGCCAAAAGCGTCTGAAATATATATTAAGAAACCTACATTGCTTCGCATACGGTACGTTGCAATCATGCGCTCAAAATATAAGGCATTGAACGGTACATAGCTGATGTATAAGCCTGTGCCAACCAGGATCATCCACCAAACGGGATTGATAAATTTGTATATAAAAAGCAATGTGGCAATAAGCGTGATTACATTGCCTCCGATAATAATGGCATGGTTCAGCAGAAAAGCGCGTACATTGTTCTTTACAAGAATAAGCAGGCTCATGCATAACAAAACCATGAGTGAAACAGGTGTTTCGGTTACCGTAAATATAGCTGCATTATTGCCATAGCCTAATTCAGTATATAATTCATTGGAAAAATTATCGCGAAAGTCGCGCAATATGGTAAGCAGCACATAAGTTGTTACGATTATAATAATGCCCGGTAAAAAAAAGCGGATGAATTGCCTGCGTTCCTGTTTGGTCATTGGGTTTCTCACGCTGCGCATCTCGATATCCTTTTGCGTGGGCGGAGGTGTATGGTTTAACAGCCAGGTGAATAAAAACAAAGGCAGTAAAAAGATAGAGCCTGTGGCAAAAGGCATCCAGAACTCGCTTATGTGTGCATTAATTATTAACCCCTTGCCAATTGTTTTCACCACGCCGGAAGAAAAGCTAAAACTTACTGACAGCACGGCGCCCATAAATTCTGTAGTTTTTCTCCCTTCAACATAACTGAACACCAAACCCCATATCATGCCCAAAGGAAACCCGTTCAGCAGTAAAAGAATAATGTTGTAAGGCGATGGGGTGAGGGCAAACAGCAGGAGTGCCATCCATGCTGCAATAATCAGTATAATAATGGTGTCCGCTCTTTTTTGCAGCTGCATGCCTGCAATAAACCGGATGCCATAAAACTTGCTTAGCATATAACCCATCACCTGTGCCGATACAAGCCAGATTTTATAATCAATGTGTAAGAAGTACTGCCCTTCAAAACCCGCAGCCGTAAAAGGTTTTCTAAAAGCATACATGCAGAAATACACACAAAAAGAACAGATTGCCGCATATACGCTTACGGACCAGGCCGGCATTTGTGCCAGTTTATTTTTCCAGGTCGTTGAAATAAACATGCAGTTGTTTTAATGTTTATAATAGTGACGGCAGTTCTTTTAAACTGTCAATTATATAGTCTGGCTTATACAATTGCAGTTGTTCCCTTGTATAAGATTTGCCCGTGGTAACAGCAATGGTTAAAAGGCATGCTGCATTTCTTCCTTCCTTAATATCCACCTCTGTATCGCCCGCCTTTATTACTTTTTTTGGATCGGTAACGCCGGCACGTTTCATCAGTTCACGTATCATGTAGGGATAAGGCCTTCCTGCTTCCGCTTCATCGCTGCTGATAACATAATCAACCAGGCCATTTTTCAGCCAGCCAAGCTGTTCAATTATCACATGGGTTATATTGCTGAAAAAGCCGGTGTCAAGCCCGATCTTTATATCGTGCTTTCTTAAAAGCTCAAATGTGTCTTCTGCATACGGCATGGCTTCCAGCTTGCCTGAATTTTTGTAGTAATCAATTAAATCATCAATAAAATTCTGATGCAGCCGGTTAATATAATTCTCATTGATAACCGATTTATCCTCAGCAAACGCTTCCAGCAGGGTTTTAATGGCGTCTGTTTTTTTATAGCCCATTACCGCAGCTATCTTTTCTACGGGAATTGTATGGCCTTCTTTTTTAAACGTGTTTGCAAAGGCTTCGGTTATTTCACCTTTGTCTTTTACCGTGGTGCCGGAAATATCCAGCACGGCGAGGCTAATAGAATGTTGCACGGTTCCTGTCTTTTAAATATTCTGCAATTAAATTTTTAAAATGCCATAAGGGTAATAAAACAGCGTTGGCGTCTTTTGCTTTTTCATCCCATAAGCGCACTTTGATGATGTCGTCAAAAAAAGGATGTTGTTCAAACAATATTATCTCAGCCGCCTACATGGGGCCGCCCTGCCATTGCAGGGTTTGCAGGCTTGCTTCAGACAGCTTTGCCTGGTATGTTTCATCAACGGCAACAAGATAACGCTTTGCATTTACATGATGCTCCACCATGGCGCAGATACGTTTCGAAAACCCTTTTTCCTGCAGAAACTGAGCGCCAAGCCCTTCATGGTTCACAACGCCATAACTGTCCATTTCTTCCGTTTGGGTTACATGTTTAAGCAGGTGGCCAATATCATGCAGAAAGGCGCCAAGTATCAGTTCTGCATCTTCGCCCTGCGACATGGCTTCCATAGCGCATTGTATCATGTGCGAGGATTGCGATACTGGTTCGCCATCATAATCTTCGTTTCCGAACTTTTCAAAAAGTTCCATTATTTCATTTGCCGTTTGCTTATACGCTCTTTCAGGATTCATAATAATTATTTTGAAATGATTTGTTTGATGGGTTGCATTACTGGATGATCGGGCCTGAAATCAAGCCCCAGTAAAGCAGCAAATGTTGTTGCCAGCTGCGCCTGGTATAAAGTGCTGCAATTGGTTACTTCACCCAAATGTTTTGTGTCGGGGCCGATGGCTGCAATCCATATCTGGCCTGCATCTGCAATCTTTTCGCCATGAGAAGTCCATTCTTCTTTCACGGCATCGCCCCTGGCATGATCGCAGGTTATCATCAACGTGGTTTTGTTTTTGTACTGCGGCATTGACTGAAGTGTTTCCCATAGGTTAGCGATCATGGCATCTTCCGCATGCGCACTTTTCAGGTATTGATCGTACATGCCTGCGTGCGCAAAATCATCTGTTTCATCAAAGGCTATGTACAGCACTTTAGGCTTAAACGCTTTTAAATATGCTTTACCGGCAAGAAAGGTATTTACATCAAGGCGCACGCCAATTGGTTCTGCGGCAAGAAACTGCAAATCGTTCAGCACATCAAACGCCTGCGTTTTAAAATGCAGGGTATCAACGCCTGCATTTACATAAATGCCGCTCCGCCATTTATTGAGTATGTATGGAAAACAATCCCATGTGGCGAATGCCGCAACCTTTCCGGTATAATTTTTTTGCTTGTTGATGAACTCAAGCACGTTTACATTTTTGTCAGGTATTTTATCGTTTGAGTTGACCGCAGTGTCAGGATAGCCTGTGAAAATCTCATTGTAGCCGGGGTAAGAAAACCAGTATTTATTGGCATTATTTACTTCGCAGCCTTTTGTCCTGTTGCCGAATAATACGCCTTCGTTTTCAACAGCAGTCCATAAAAAAGGGAAGAGCTTTTTCCTGCGTTCATTAACATCTTCGTTCCAGAAATTTTTTAAAATAGCATCTGAATCGCTGGTGAATTTTTTATTCACGATGATGGCTGAATCAACGCCTGTAAACACTTCCTGCCAGCGCATGCCATCGAGCGTAACAATAACAAGGTTCTCTGTTTTGAGCTGGGCAAATGAATGCCTGGTAAGAAGCAAACAAATTAAGCAGCCTATTATTTTCATTCGTACAAGTTTGTTTTTTTAATGGCCTCATGCCTGTCCCGAACTTGCTTCGGGAGAACCTCGCTATGCACCTGCCTCTCCGGCAGGCAGGCATTCCCCTCCCGAAGCTGGTTCGGGACAGGTTGTGTGAGAAAAAATTATCATGCCCGGTTTCATTCGTATGTTTTGCTTTGAATGTAATACATTTCTTAAATTGGTTACGGGCAGATAGCTGCTGCCTGTTTTAAAAAATAGTTCAAAAAAACTTAAAAATTATGCACTGCATAGACATGCACTGCCAATTGTCTTATGAGAAAAAAACACGTCATTATTGTAAAAGCCACATTGTCTGGTTAAGGTCATCTGCACTAAAACCCTGGCTGGATAGCGCTGCATTCCAGTTGGCAGCATTTTTTGTTTGCTCTGTTGTAGGATATGACCAGCGTAAAGGGATAACCCCATTATTGCCCACACCGGTGCCGGTTTGAAATTCAGGTACGCCGGTTCTGCGCCAGTTATAGTATGCTTCATAACCTGAATTTTCAAACATGGCAATATATTTCTGATACACTATTTGGTTAATGGCCGTTGCTGCTGTAGAAGAAAGTTTTACTGCTGATTGTGCATAATACTCGTCAAAGTCAAAACTAACCGTATAAGGCTCCGGGTCTGTAGTGGGATCACTGCCGTCTGCCGGCATAAAATATGCAGTAAAGCTGGATGCTGTAACATCAATGCCGTAAAATGAAAACGATTCTGTAATGCCTTTTTTGTACCATGTTTCTGCGTCGCCGCTCACCCATCCCCGGGTGATGGCTTCTGCAATATTGAAGCACATTTCTTTATAGCCCACCAGCACATCAGGGTCGCCACTGTAAGTGGAATAATACCTGTGGCGGTTAATAAAAGAATATTTTCCGGAAAAGGCATTGTTATACATAGAGCCTACATCTTCGCCTGTGCTTGCCCCCGTAAAATACTTAAACTGAGCAGGGTTGGCAGTATCGCTGCCCATAAGCGCTGTTGCCGGTTCGCAGGTAACAAACACCCGCGGGTCGCTTATGCTGGTTAACGCATTTACATAAGTGTATGCCATATTATACCGTCCGGCAATAGAACCGTAAGCGCCCGGATTGAAAGGATTGATGCTGTACGTGCCGGTACCGTCAGGGTCATACGTAAATTGAAGGTCATCGTCCTGGCTTGCAAGAACCGGATATTCAGAAGGGTTATTGATGATGGTTGCAAATTGAGAAGCAACGTTTAATATTCCGTCTGACGTTTTACTGCTCAGGCTGATAAGCACTCTTAGCCTGAAAGCGTTTACTGCCTTTTGCCATTGTGTAAGGCTTCCGCTGTAATATATATCCTGCGAGGCTGACAGTGAATTGTCCTCGCTGCTGATTAATGATGCAAGATCAGCATTAGCGCTGTCTAACTGGTCTAAAACATACTTAAATACGGTGTCCTGTGAAGTATAGGCGGGGCTTGTATTGTCAGCCGACTTTAACGCTTCTTCTTCCGGCACGTCGCCAAACAAAGAGGTAAGGTTATAAAAGTAATATGCTTTTATAAACCTTCCAATAGCTTCATAAGGGTTTACAGCGTTGGCGCCCCTTGTTAAGGCTTCGTTTTCCATCTGGATCACATTTTTCATTACCAGGTAGGGGTCGAAACTGCCGCTTGACCAGGAATAGGTATTATCGCCATAATAATTATAATTCTGGCAATGGTATTGGTTCCATGCGGGCACAGCATCCCAGGAGTCTATGCCGCCCAGATCGCCTGTGCCTCTGCCGGCAATATCAACCAGCACGGTTCCTAAAATAACGTCGGGTGGAACGCTGGTGGCATTATTCGGATCCGCCTGGTAGTCTTCAATCTGTTTATTGCAGGAAGCCATTATGAAGGCCGCCAGCACAATGAATATAATATATTTTGTCTGTTTCATATTGAATGCTTTTGAAAGTTTAAAAGGTAAGATTCAGGTTAAAGCCGTAACTGCGTGTAGTGGGCGTTTGCAGGCCTGAACCGCCATCCTGTGTGTATTGGTCCACATCTATATCTTTATAACGGCTGGGGAAGAAATACAATAAGTTTCTCCCTACCAGCGAAACACTGGCATTGCGGATAAAAGAATTTCCGAACAGCTTTTGTGGCAGTTGGTACGAGAAGGTTACTTCCCGCAGCTTGGCATTGGTTTTACTGATAGTGGTTAGCTCATTGCTTTGAGCTGCTTTGTACACAAAGGCCTGAACGAATGATTTGGTGGTATTTTTGGTAGCGGTTAAATCCTTGTAATTGGTTATCTCGCCTGTTATTGGGTCAAGCTCAATGCTTCCTGATAAAGTTACCCCTTCGCCGGTATATGCTTTTACATTGGCTTCATCCGAGGGCCTTGCTTCGCCCAGGGCGCCGGTGGCAGTTTCAATCTGGCGGCCACCCTGCAGCATTTTTTGCCTTACATAATCATTTACCACGCCACCTACCAAACCATCGAACTGAAAGTGGAGAGAGAAACTTTTATAACTGAAAGTGTTTGACAGAGACCATTGCCAATCAGGGTCTGAATGCCCCCATATTCTCTGCGAGGAATAACCCAAATCGCTAAAACGGATATATGTGCCGCTTGACTCATCAACCACTAATTGGCCATCAGGTGTTCTTACATAACCATTGCCATAGTTCAGGTCCACACGGGAACCGTTTTTTACCCAATTGGTGGGGTTGGCCATATCCACCCATTTTCTGATGAAGGTGGAGAAATTAGCCGCCACATTCCAGCTAAGGCCTTTAGGATTTGCCAGCGGTTTTGCATTCAGTGTTACTTCCCACCCATCATTGGTATAAACATCGCCGTTGGTCAGATAGGATGAGTAGCCTGATGCCGATGAAATAGTTTGGCTTACAATACTTGTATTCTTATAATGATAGTGTGTTACATCCAGCCCTATCCTGTTTTTAAGGAAGCGGATGTCTGCTCCAAACTCTAATGCTTTCCTGTCTGCCGGATAAATAGTCGGGTCTATTAACTGGTTGGTATAAGTGGCGCTGTTTTGGTTGGTATAAGTAGCAGCCAAACTATATGTTGACCCAAATCCATAGCTTGGGCCTCCATACGGAGAAGTCCAGGAGTAGCCATAGAGCCCATTATACGCAGAATATGTTGTACTAACACCACCTTCCTTGGTAGCTGCATAAGAAGCGCGTAATTTAAGGAATGAAATTGCCGCAGGCAGTTTTACATAATCCGAAATTACGGTGGCTAAGTTATAAGAAGGATAATAGTAGTGGTTTGTATTGGATGGCATACTGGACGACTTGTCCACACGGCCGGTAACATTTGCCGTAACATAAGATTTGTAACCTAAGTCAACGGAGTAATATGCACTTAACACCAGCAGGTTTGAATGGAAGCTGGATGCCGAGAGTGTGTTTAGTGAATTGGAAAAAGCATACACGCCCGGAACAATCAGGTTATTTGTTGAGGTAAAATCAGCAGAAAAACTAAGGTTTCTTGCATTTGCTCCGGCTACAGCCTGTACATCAAGGAAGTTGAAGATTTCATTCTGATGATACCTTACCTGAATTTCTTCATCGTTTTCAAATTGAGCTCTTCTGTCTTCTCTGTAATCACCCTGGTGCTTGCTTTCCCTTCCATAAGCTGCTGCCGAATAAGGAAGTTTTTCTGTGTTCAGCATATCGTAAGTGTTAAGGCTGGGCCTGAACATAAAATCGAACTTATCGTTCAGCTTATAGTTTAAGGAAATATAACCGTATTCATTGTTTTGATAATGCCCTCTGAGCCATTCATAGCTCATAAACCAGGGATTGTTGTACCGGTAATGTTCGGCATATTTCTGCTGAACACCCACTTTGCCTTCTTCCCAGTAATCACGCATATCGTCCACGCTCCAGTCTGCACCGCCCCAAATGCTCATATTGTAAATAATGCTGTTGGGACCATAGTTTACATCGGGCACATTGGGCGATGATTGCCTGCTGTAGTTAAAGTATGCAGTGGCAGAAAATTTTTCACTGAACCTTTGGGTAACATTTGCACTAAAGTTAGCATTGTTCAGCTTAGTGTTTGGCACAATACCTCTTTGGTAAGTATTGCCTATGGAAACTCTTACATCTGTTTTTTCGGTAGAAGAAGCTACAGAAATGCTGTTGGTAGAAAGCAGGCCGGCCTGTATAAACCTTTTTAAATTATCTTTTCCCCTTGCCGTCCACGCAGTAGGCACTACGTACCCGGTATAAGTGCTTCCATCAGCAAAGGTGGTTGTATAGGTTTCTGAAGGGGTGTATTCGCCATCGTACTGCGGTAATAACTGGCCCCTGAATTCCGGGCCCCAAATATCGTAATCATAATCACCCACGCCCGAACCTATAACGCCATTGCCAAAATAATTATCCGCGGTAGAACCACCGCCGCCATAAGCGTATTTACCGTTTTCACCTGCGCCAAACCTGTCCTGTTGTTTGGGCATGGCAATAAAGCCTTTATTAATCTGTGTGCTGGAATTGAAATCTATCACCCAGCCTCTTTTATCTTTCGTGCCTTTTTTGGTAGTAATAATGATGGCTCCGTCCTTTCCCTGAAAACCGTACAGGGCTGCAGCATTCGGTCCTTTTAATACGGTATATGTTTCAATATCATCAGGATTGATGTTGTAGGTGTCTGAACTGATGGCAACGCCGTCCACCACAAACATAGGGCTGCCTTCGCCGCGCACTATCATGCCTGCAGGATGACCCATTTCCTGGTTAATGTTGATGGCAAGCCCTGCAACGGTTCCTTTTAAGGAGTTAACCGGGTTAGGCTCTCTTGCTTTGGTTAAAGCAGTTGCATCAATTGTTTGCACAGCGTAACCCAATCGCTTAGCCTCTTTTTTAATACCGGTGGCAGTAACAACAACATCAGTTAACTGGGCATTATCTGCTTTAAGTGTAACTGCGAATGAGCGGTTGTTGCCAACCGTAATTTCCTCGCTGGCAAAACCTACATAACTGATGGCAAGCACCTCACCTTTTTTTGCAGTGATAGCAAATTTGCCCTCAGCATCTGTTATTGTGCCTTTGCCTGAATTTTTATTAACAACAGCGGCGCCCTGTACGGGGGCGTTATTCTCCCCGTTTACAGTGCCGGTAACCGTGTTTTGCGCCCGGCCGTGCAAGGCTGAGCAAATGATGATAAGCAGAAAAAATAGTTTTCTGATTGATGAAGATGTTTTTTTCATACACAGATAGTTTTTAAAATAGGTATATAAATATTAAACCTTAAGATAATCGGTCGTTTACACAAAAAACGAACTTTTTCCAAATGAAATTCCGGAATTAGTATTAAGTTAGTATTAAGTCTGTATTAAGGTGAAGTAAAGATATACTAAACTTTTCTTAATTGCAGCCAATAAAAAAATCTATGCAAACGTTTGCGCTTGATAAATCAAGGCAGCTTCCAAATATCAGTTGATAAAAAAATAAAGCACCAGCATCAGCGCATCGCTCTCACCAATATTTTTAGGATTATGCATGTGCCTGGCGTCAAAAAAAATTGAATCACCTTCTTCCAGCACATGTTTTTCTTTGCCTATGGTATATTCAACTTTGCCGGCAATTAAATATTTATATTCATAAGCATTTGTTTTTACCATTGCCCTGCGAGCATTCTTTTGCAATCGCAACAGCATAACATCTATATGCTGTTCATCAATGTTGGTTGATAATATGCGCTGGTATAAAAAGCCTTTGGCGTTTTCTTTTTCAAAAGACTGGTAAGCAGATTTTTTTTTCAGTATAACCGGTGAGGATTTTTTTTCAAATTCAATGGTATCAAAAAAAGCATTCAGGTCAAGTTTTAATTCCCTTATAATATTAATCAGCACGGTAAGCGATGGTATGGTGCGGCTGTTTTCAATTTGAGATATTAAGCCTTTTGTTACGCCTGCTTTATCGGCAAGCTGCTGCAATGTTATTTTTTTTTCTGTGCGCACTTCCTTCAACCTGTTGCTTATCTGTATGATGATATCTTCCTGCATTGCATTATGTTTAGGTTAAACAATGTTATACATAAATAAAGATAAGCACAAACTAATGCAGCTATTTTATTATTATAGCATCACTTTCATTTGCTGTTATACCATTCCGCCGCAACAATAAAACCATTTACAAAATGTATGTTTTTATTTATGATGTTTGTAAAAAACTTTTATGATGAACTGGTATGAAATAAAAAATATTGAAACCGTTGATTCGCCGGCGCTGATCGTTTATAAAGAAAGGGTGCAGCAAAATATCCAGTCGGTATTACGTATGCGGAAGGCAGCTTTATTGCGCCCGCATGTAAAAACAAACAAGATGGCTGAAGTATGTAAGATGATGATGGATGCAGGCATCGCCAAATTCAAGTGCGCCACCATTGCCGAGGCGGAGATGCTGGGCATGATAAAAGCGCCGGATGTTTTGCTTGCCTATCAGCCAACAGCGGTAAAAGCAAAACGTTTGGCTGCGCTTGTTGAACAATATCCCTCAACAAAATTTTCCTGCCTGATTGATGATACTGATAATGCAGAAATTATTGACGGTATTTTTTCAGCAAATAAAATTTGTACGGATGTTTATATTGATGTGAATGTTGGCCAGAACAGGACAGGCATAAAACCATCCGGCGCTTTTGACCTTTTTCAAGCGTGCAAAGATTTAAAAGGTATTCATATTACCGGCCTGCATGTATATGACGGGCATATTCGTGATACAGATGTTAATGAACGGCAGCAAAAAACAGATGCAGCTTTTCAGCAGGCTGTTGAACTGGCAGAAAAGATCGCGTCATCCTTCAATATAAAATTAAAGATAGTGGCGGGCGGCTCGCCAACATTTCCTGTGCATGCGCAACGGGAGGATGTGGAATGCAGCCCGGGCACTTTTGTGTTCTGGGATTATGGCTATAAAACACAGTTTCCCGATGAGCCGTTTGATTATGCAGCGCTCGTAATATCAAGAGTTGTTTCTGTAGTTGACGAACATACTATCTGTATTGACCTCGGCCATAAATCCGTATCTGCAGAAAATGCGATGGAGAAACGGGTTCATTTTTTGAATGCGGAAAATGTACAGCCGCTTGGCCAAAGCGAAGAGCATCTTGTATTGAAAGTAGAAGATGCAGCATTATATAAAGTGGGTGATGTACTGTACGGTGTGCCTTATCATATTTGCCCAACCGTCGCATTGTATGAAAGGGCCGTTATTGTTGAAAATAATGAAGCGGTTGATGAATGGAAAGTTGTTGCGAGGGACAGAAAAATAACTGTCTGAACCGGGATTAAAAGGATTTTTGGATTGCCGGGATAGAAAAATCATTTTGATCTGTTATGCAAAATCTTTAATAATAAAAATCAGTATAATCTTTAAAATCATTTAAAATCCAGGTTCAGACAATGTTTACAATAGATGCCCATTTAGACCTTAGCATGAATGCTATGGAATGGAACCGCGACTTGCGTAAAACCGTTTTTGAATTGCGGGAAAGCGAAGCCGGTTTACATGATAAACCCGACAGGGCGAAAGGCACGGTCGCTTTTCCTGAATTGCGAAAAGGCAATATTGGCTTGGTAGTCGCTACACAAATTGCAAGATATGTATCGCCCGGAAACCCTTTGCCAGGCTGGCATTCACCGCAGCAGGCATGGGCGCAAACACAGGCGCAGCTTGCATGGTATAAAACCATGGAAGATTGTGGTGAAATGAAAATGATCACAACCATTGATGCATTGAACAAGCATGTTGAGGCATGGATGAATGATGATGTTGCGCACAAGCCCATTGGTTATATTTTAAGCCTGGAAGGCGCAGATTCACTGGTTGATATCAGCTATGTGGAACGCGCTTATCATTATGGTTTGCGTGCCATCGGCCCTGCCCATTATGGGCCGGGACGTTATGCCAATGGCACCGATACAACAGGGCATTTGAATGAAGAAGGAAAAGCCTTGCTGAAAGAAATGGAGCGGCTGAATATAATTCTTGATGCCACACATTTATGCGATGACGCTTTTTGGGATGCAATGGATGTATTCAGCGGACATGTATGGGCAAGCCATAATAACTGCAGGCTGTTTGTAAACCATAACCGGCAATACAGCGATGAACAAATAAAAGCATTGATTGAGCGCGGCGCTGTAATTGGCGGCGCATTTGACGCATGGATGCTGGCGCCTGGCTGGAAACGCGGCGTATCAACTCCCCAGTCAACCAATTGCAATATGGAAAAGGTGGTTGATAATATGGATCATATCTGCCAGTTGGCAGGCAATGCTTTGCATGTTGGCATTGGCTCCGACTTGGATGGCGCTTTTGGTAAAGAACAATGCCCTTATGATCTGGAAACGATTGCGGATTTGAATAAAATCCCTTCTTTGTTATTGCAACGCGGTTATTCCAATACTGATATTGAGAATATTATGCATGGCAACTGGCTTAGATTTTTACGTAAAGCATGGAGTTGATAATTAATTCCATCGGCCCGGGAAAGCCGGTCTGATGGAAATTGTATTCGTAACATTTTTCCTTTGGTTAGACGGCTGTCGCAGGCCTGTAATCAACATGACCGGCCTCAGTTAATTTTTTACTTTCAAAGCCTCCGCCTGCCGGATAGAAAAATCATGCATATCTCTTTTTAAAAGAATGGAAGACATGTTTTCTTTTGCGCAGGCAGAGAAGAAACTGTTATTAAAAATGCAGGCAGTACCGCCATGAGTGTTTTAATCATTTCAGTTGTAATTTTTTTTGATTTTTCATACTTATTGCCTGCAGGATTGAAACCTTTAAGATGTAGTTCAGGCTTGTTTTAACCACAATAGAAATATAGTAATTACTTAATAGAATGAATGTATTGAGTATTAAGAGAAGCGCAAACTCAAAACACTTTGGATTAAGAATCCATAATGCTTTGAGTTATTTGTTGTGGCGTTAACGGTTGTTTATTAACGTCTTTAACCTGAGTGTATAATTGACTGGCAAAAAGAAAAGTTAGAAAAAGCAGGCCCTGTTTATGCATACTATTAAGATTAAATATTACTGGTATAGAATTTTTAAAGGTGAAAAACACGAATCGCGACGGGTTGCAATGGCGGCGTTATTCCACCCGGCCGGTCGAGATAAAAATAGACGATAGCACATACGTCGTCGCTGCGGTAAAAATTAACCCAGGGGTCATCCGCTTTCCTTGTATCTATCATCACCGGCGGTTTGCCGGGATTATATAGCCTGTCGCTGCCATAGGTCAGCGGGATCATCGGCGCTCCGGCCGCCTGGTATTTTGCGGCCCGTTTTGCGTGGGCGCCTCCGATCTGCTGGAGTGTGGCCCGGCAATCCCGGCTGAAATAAATCGGGTCAGGTATATGCAGCCGGTAGAAAGCATATTGCCTCGGCGTATCGCTGGCCACCGTGCAGCCTGTATAACGATTGATAAATCTCTTTTCGTTCCAGCCCGTTCCGATGTAATCTTCAGTGCCGGTGCCGACCAGTGTCGGGAGTGTGGTATCGCCATCAAGATACACTTTCACCTCGCCTTCACCGAACCAGATATTTTCATATTGCGGGTTGGCGTTTACGCCCACGCCCACACCCAGCAATCGTCCTTTTCCGCTAACCCGGGGCAGCAGTTCAAAGTCGCGGGCCAGTGTGGTTGCCGTATCCCGCTGCCAGCAGGCATGGAAATAGAGATTAGCCGGATCCCAGGATGTCAGCCTGACATAATCCACATCGAAATAAACCAGGTTTAACAGGCTGTCCGACTCATTCACGATCTGTATGCGGGCGCCGCTTCGAAAGGGCATGGGAATAAAACAATTGAACGAACGACCCTCTGCAGTGCTGAAGAGCGCATTTTCGTAAGCATTGATCTTACCCAGCGTGAGCCCGAAGAAATCACCGAACGGAACGGATACGGCCGGCTTTGCTTCGCCATCCCAAAACATTTCGAGGCGAAGCGACCGCAGCATTTCCGGGCTTCGATTATCTATTGTGATCCAGATTCGCCGGATCTCACCGGTCCCTTTCACATCCAGAAGCGTTAAAGTGTCGCCAGAAGGCAACGGATCATTCGGATGGCCCTTACCGCCGAAATTCTCCTGCCCGCCCCTGCCTTTTATGCCATTGAGATTTTCGGGACTGGACCACCGTGGTTCCTCACTCCGGTATTTGAATAACGGCTCCTGCGCCTGTAGAGAAAGGGTCATATACATTGCAATCAGGAAAAAAAATAACTTACACATATCGTTTTTTCTTAGCCTGCAATTTATTGTTTATCCCACCAAACTCTGGTCGTCATCAGATCGCCCCCCATTCGGGAAACGGCTTCCTGGTATCCATCCGGGTTTAAACCGGCTTCCGATGTGGGATATATCAGGCGGCGGGGAAGTGTTCCGCCGGTTTGCCCGCCGGGATAATTAACGGGAACAAGCACCGGCAGCCCGGTACGCCGGATATTGGCCCAGGCTTCGTACCCGTTGAAGGTGCTCGCCGTGAGAATGTACATTTCGTTTTCGATCTCCGCCATGTTCTCATCCAGCGTGCCATCCGGGTAAGGATTTTGGGTCATATAGGCGGTGATGTCGGCGGCCGAAGCGGGATTGTCCGGAGTGTAAGACTGCATTTGCTGAATAGCGGCCTGCTGTCCCGCACGATATTCGTCTCCCGCGGAGCCGGTTACCCAGCCCCTGGCCATCGCTTCAGCTTTGAGGAAGCGCACTTCGGCGTGCGTCAGCAGCATGTTGGGATCATCCGAGCCGATAATCACGCCACGGGGACGGGAAAATCCGGAGGCATCGGTTTCTCCCGTCATGGCCTGTAACGTGGTAGCATCGAGCCCATTCTGCAGCCCGCGCGCATTGGCGACGGAATGATCCCCTTCTACCAGGTTCGGGATAGAGGAAGCGGAGTCGTTCCGGGCGGCGATAATGGGCAGCCGCGGATCGTTCCTGGATTTCATGAGGTCTATCAGGGTCTGTCCCCACGCAAACCTTGCTGTTTTAAGCATTTGGTTCCCGATGGCCTCATTGTCGGAAGGCCCCATGACCATCGAATTTGGATTGACCGTAGTGGTCGTGGTATAGGCGCTGATGAATTTGAAGGTCTGGCTGTTGTCGGCCATTACGCCCTTGCCGATGGCTTTTGCAGCCCATTGCTGCGCACTGGTGGCATCCACTTTGGTGAGGCGCATGGCGAGCCGGAGCATGAGTGAGTTGGCAAATACTTTCCATTTGGCCACCAGGTCGCTGACGGCGGCGGTGGTTCCGTCTTTATATACAAAATCCGCGTCTGGGTAAGATTGCGAGGCGTCGAGCTGATCCCCCGCCTCATCCAGCTCTTTGAGCAGGTCCGTGTAAATGGATTGCTGGGAATCGTAAGCCGGCTGGAAAGTTCCTTCGTAATATGCTTCGCCGGCTTCAAAATAAGGCAGATCCCCATAATAGTCGGTGAGCATGCTGAACTCGAAAGCTTTCAGTATCCTTGCGATGGCCACGGTATTCACCTGAGTGGTATCGTTCTTTCCCAGTTCGATGAGATTGACCAGGTTTTTTATCGCGTTGGGATATGCCGCCGCAAAGAATACCTGGGAAATGGACGGCTCATAGAAATACTTATCGCCGTCGAATGTGCCCTTTATTTCGAGGGTTGCCATTTGTTGCGAGAACATCATTCCATAACCGATATTTATTTTTGCCGCGTCGAAACTGGCCATAAACAGCATGGACTGCCCGAGCAGGTATGAAAGCGGAACTGACGAAGGCTTGGTCGGATCAACATTTATTGATTGAAAATCTTTGGTGCACGATGCCAATCCGAGCACCAGTACCAAAACGGGATATGATTTGCGTAACATAAAATTTTGTTTTTGGGTGATGGTCTTAGAATTTAACATTGAGATTGAAGCCAAAGGTTCTTACCGATGGAACGCCGGCCAGCTCAAGGCCCTGTGCGTTCGAGGCGTTATAAGTTGATTCCGGGTCTATATTCGGCGTATATTTTTTAAGTATGGCGAGGTTGCGGCCAACGATACCGAAAGAAATCGCCTGGATCGGCGTGTTGCTGTACCACCGCGCCGGCAACGCAAAATCGAGGATGATCTGGCGAAGCTTTATGAAATCGGATTTATAAATATAGCTTTCTGCGGAAGCAAGCGGATCGAATGTATAGAAAGCCTGCGCCGGAAGGGAAGTTGTATTGAGGGTTCCGTCTTCAAGAACGCCGGGCACTACATAACCATTTTCCCGAACGCCTCCGGCAGCCGTTACAATGTTCATCCCGTTAATCGCCGCGAAAGCATCGGTTCCTGCATAAATCTTCCCGCCAAACCGGCCGTCAATAAGCACGCCCAGGGTTATGAACTTATAGCGGAATGAGTTGCTGAACCCGCCGGTAAACGGCGAGATGCCGGTACCGAAATTCACAAATGAATTGATCTCCGGGTATCCCTGGGCGTTCACCACCACATTTCCCTTCTCATCACGGACATACCCGGCGCCTGCCAGCATGCTGAACGGATGGCCTACCTCCTGGTAAACATAGGCAGTGAATATCCTCGATGCGCCTACCTGGAGCTTGTCTAACCCATCGGTCAGCTTATTAACCCGGTTTTTATTATAAGCGAAATTGACGGAGGGTTCCCAACTGAAATCCTTGCCGTTGATTACACGGTAACTGAGCAGTAGCTCGACGCCCTTGTTCGTGAGCTTGCCAACGTTGAATAATGCGGAAGTGTAACCGGTTGTTGCGGAGAGGGTGGCACTGACGATATCGTTGGTGGTAATACGGCTGTAGAGTGCCAGATCAAGTTTCAGGCGGTTACTGAACATATAGGTTTCCAGGCCAATTTCCGCACTGGTTGACAGCAGGGGCTGCAGGGCGGCATTGGGCACCTGGGTCTGGTTGATCTGTGCAAGCGCCGCTCCGCGATAGCTTCCGGTGAGCGCATAGTTCAGGTTAAGCTGATATGGCGATGTGGCGCCGCCCACCTGGGCCCATGAGCCACGTAGTTTCAGATAGCTGACGAAACCGGGCATTTTGAATGCCGAACTGGGAACGAAACTAACCCCTACGGATGGATAAAAGATATTATTGTTTTGGGGACTGAGCGTCGAAAACCAATCGTTGCGCCCCGTCATATTCAAAAAGAGATAGTCTTTCCAGGACAAATCAACCGATCCATACAGCGAATTGATGCGTTGTTCCGTGTAAGGGTCTGTGGTCGTTATAGAAGCCGGGCTGATATTGGAAATATCGTAGAAGAAGGGGATGTTGAACGGCGACCCCACGATATTTTGCTGCTGATAAACCTGCCGCATCAGGTTGCCGCCGGCGAATGCCGAAATATGCAACCCGCCGGCAACGTCTTTATCAAAACCCAGCAGGAGCTCATTATTGGTTTCGGAATAGTCAAGCAATTCATTTCTCAGCTGGCCGCCCAGCAAATACGCGGCGCCGGTAGGCACAATGAAATTTTCCCGGAAATTAAACTTATCAAAACCAAAGCGGCCCTTTACATACAGCCAGTCTGTTATATACGCTTTGGACTCAAAAGAAACGATCATTCTTGTTTTAGAGTCTTTTTCCCGGAAATCTTCCTGGGCGTACCAAGGATTGGTCTCCCAGGGATTGGTGCTCCATAGTTTTTCATACCCCAGGCTGTCGTACTTATCCTTCATGATATTCACGTCGAGCGAGGTTGGCAGCGCCATGACGGTAAAATTCGCATTGCCGGTAAAATCGGAGAGCCTGGGCCTGTTTTTGTTGGCCTCGCTGATGTATTTGGCATTAAGGAGAAAGGATATTTTTTTATTCAGCTTAGCATTAAGGTTGACGGCAAAATTGTCTCTTTTCAGGGTGGTGTTTGGCACAATGCTTTGGGTGTTCAGATGGCTTAGCGATGCCCGGTAGGCGATGTAATCATTGCCGCCGGATATGGCGACGGAGTTGGTAAAATCGCCGCCCGTCTGATAGAAGTTCTTCAGGTTGTCCCGCTGCGCCACATAAGGGCGCTGAACGCCATCATACTGGGTTTGCAGAGATCCGTCAAGTTTGCCTCCCCAGCTGGCGGCCATATCGTTCAGGTTGGTTCCGGGCGCCCCGTTAACGCCGGAACCATATTCATATTGAAAATCTTTCCACCTGGAATAGAGGAGGCTCTCCACCACGTAATTGCTGTTTATTTCCACACCAATACCTTTTCGTTTGGCGCCTCCTTTTGTCGTGATCAGGATAACCCCATTGGAGGCTCTGGATCCATACAGGGCAGCAGCGGTACCTCCTTTGAGCACACTTACGGTAGCGATTTCGTCCGGGTTGATCGAACTGATACCATCTCCCAGGTCTATGCCGCCGGTAGGGCCGGCATAGGTTTGAACGTTGCCCAGGTTATCATTGTTCAATGGTATTCCATCTACAATAATCAGCGGCTGGTTGTTCCCGGAAATTGATCCGTCGCCCCGGATGGTAATGCGTTGTGCGCCTCCCGGGCCAGTCGCTGTACCGGTAATATTGAGACCGGCTACTTTTCCTTCCAGCGAATTGGCGATATTCACGGATCTCGCCTCCGTTAAATCTTCTCCTTTAACTTCAGTCACCGAATAGCCCAAAGCCCTTTTTTCTTTTTTGATTCCAAGAGCCGTTACCACCACATCTTTTTGAACGTCTGCCCGGGATAACAGTGTGATTTTTAAATTCATGTTGCCGGAAAAGGATACTTCCTGTGTTATATACCCTATATGCGAGACGATAAGCGTACCCGAAGATGCTGAAGATTCTAAAGAAAACCGCCCGTCATTATCCGTTGCTGTGCCGCTCTTTGTTCCTTTAATAACAACGGATGCATACGATACAGGGCTGCCTGCAGAATCCACCACCTGTCCGGTAAGCCTTACCGGCGGCGGTATGGCATAATCTGTCTTTTCAGCGCCGGAAGTATCCGTGCTTTCTCTTTTGATGCCAATAAAATTGCCGGAGATAGTAAAAGAAAGCGGCAATCCCTTCAGGCAAAGGCGCAGAACGCTGGTGATGTCGGCATCTCTGGCGTGAACACTGATCCCGGGAAGGTTATCCAACGCTTTTTCCTCATAGAAAAAGATATAATCGCTTTGCTTCTTTATCTGGTTAAATACTTCCCGCAGGGATGCTTTATTTTCATTCAGGGTAATATTTTGTCCGAAACCCGCAGCGCTTACCTGAATGCAGGCAATCAAAGATATAAGGGTAGTCAGTTTCATTACCAGCAATATTTTGGTTATGCCACCCTGCCTCTCACGCACGGCGGAGCCAGAAGAATAAAAATTCATATTTTTGCAATGTTTGGGTAAGTTAATCTTAATGCACAGTTAGGGAGCCCGTCAATAACGCGGGCCAGACCACTCAAACTTTTGCCGGTTGTGCCGCAATCACTTCCGGCTTTTTTATGAGCCCGTTATTGTCAGGTTTGATCTCTTATTTTCATTTTTTGTTTTATTAATTGTGACCGGTTCGTTTTCTGTTCATTACGGCTTTACAATAATTGTGTTGCCATTGAATGTACAATGCACGTTCTCATATTCAAGTATCTTTAAAAACTCAGCAAGCGTAGATTTTCTTGGTATGCCGCCTACAAACACCCGGTTGGGGATTGTTCTCTGATAGGTTACGTTTACATCGTACCATCTGGATGCCTGCCGCATTATTGTTCCCAGGTCTTCATTTTCAAAAAGTATCTGCCCGTTTTTCCAGCCAATAACGTTTTCTGTATTCACTTTTTTCACCTGGATAGCATCGGCACTGGCAATCGCCTGCTGTCCTGCTGTTAAAACACGCGCTTCATTATTTCCCGAAATTTTTGCACTGCCATTAACAAGCGTGGTTTTGATGGCGGGCTCATCAGTATATGCGTTAATATTGAAAGCGGTTCCAATATCCTCAACCAGTATGTTGCCTACCTCCACCCTGAATGGTTTT
Organism: Parafilimonas sp.; assembly: GCF_047606085.1. Lineage (GTDB taxonomy): Bacteria > Bacteroidota > Bacteroidia > Chitinophagales > Chitinophagaceae > Parafilimonas. The sequence goes on along the minus strand of NZ_JASGEX010000174.1, from coordinate 9,448 downwards.
GCTGCATTATGCACCACTTCAAAATAGGCTTCACCGGTAATAACTACTTTTCTTTGGTTGCCGGTAAATGCTACCGGATAATGAATGGAAGAAGCAGCATTTAACCAAACCTTTGTCCCGTCAGACAGGATTATGAACCATTGCCCGCCACGTGGTGTAGTAACTGTATTGGTTACTTGTTCCGCCGTGCTATTCCGGGCATTCTTTGAGTCATTATAGACTAATTGTCCGTCTGCTGTTTTATTCACTGCTACATTGCCCTGCTGCGCAATAGCGCCGTTAGCTGCATCTGTTAAGACTACCTGTTTGCCACTGCCCAGGGTGAGTATAGCTCTGTTACCACCGGGAGAAATATTCCCGATTGGCTTATTCTGTATTGCCAACTGCGATTGCTGTTGTTTGTGCAACATAAAATACCCGGAAACAGAAAACAATAAAATAGCTGCTGCTGCACTAATGCGCCACCACAGACGGTTTCGTCCTTTCTTTGCTGAGGCAGCCATTTGTGCCTGCAATTCAGAAAAATGCTCCTGCTTCATCTTTTCACGCGCCGCTGTTGTCGTTAATATCAGCTGTTTCTTCAATGTAGCAATAGCGTCAGTGTGTTCCGGATGTTCCAGCAACCAGCATTCCCAGTACTGTATATCTTCCTTATTTTTTTGGAAGCAATAGTTGAGAAAACGTTCATCCTGAATAAGCTGCGCTATTTCTTCTGCCTTCATTTTTATTATTGTTAGCTAATAGAGCAGAAACCTTAAATTTTTCCTATAGTTTTTTGAAAAAAATAAGAGAAAAAAGAAAAACAGCAGAAAGAATGCTGTTCTACAATTGCGAAAGAGCCGCAAGGATATTCATAACCCAATCTAAAAAACGAACAAATGCGCGAGTGAAAAAACAGCGGCCTTAAGTGATCTTGTGCGTTCAGGGCCAATCAGGTTTCTCAATTTTACAATAGCCTGCAATATGGTATTATAGGCAGTTTTGATGGAAACTCCATTCGCAGCAGCAATCTCCTCATAGCTTAATCCAATATAAAATTTCTGGTAGATCATTTTTGCCTGTCTGTAAGAGAGCTTTCCTATATACGCTTTTACAATCTGGCTCAATTGCCCTTCTTCAGATGGTTCCGGGCCGAACGGTTCCGTAACAGGGGGAATCATTTCATCGAATATGCTATTGTCGCTTGCTGAAAGCGATTGCAGCCTGTTAAAGCGCCCTTTCCGGAACAGTTTACGCACAAAACTGGTAACAAGATAATTGTGGTGCTGTTTTATATGAGCCAGCCTCGTGCGGTTTTCAAAAATGTAGAGAAACAGATCGTTAACGCAATCTTTGGCCTGATCTAAAGAAATGTCTTTCTGAAGAGAAATATAGATCAGATAATCATGATAATGACCATAAAGAATATAAAAAGACCGGTCATTTCCCGTTTCTATAAAATCATCCCATTCCTTTTTAAGATTTTTTCCTTTTTGCATAATGGCGGCAATCGGTTCATAAAGATAGATTAATATCGAATATTTAATAATAAAAAATACTTTATGTTGGCGGGCACTAATAAAGGGATTGTTTAGACTTCAGCATCTGGCAAATTGCTTCAGAGGTATTTGCTCCATGATTGACGATGCCGGCGCGATGGGCAGGGTGAAAACGAATTTGTATAATAAATACAGGAATGTTCAATTGTAAAAAGTCTCTGAAACGGAGTGTTGAATATTTTCAGGAATTATTTCCCTGCCACCTGCGTATCCCTGAAATTATTTGGCCCTGTTTTATTCTTATCACGCTCAAGATCGTTTTTGTTATAAGTTATCCTGAAGATAGTGCCCCTGTTATCATCGCATACATACAAAGCGCCGTCGGGCCCTTGTGCCAGGCCGCAGGGGCGATGCACTGCATGGCCGTTTGCCGTGCTGTCTGCACCGCCTGAAAAGCCATCAGCAAACACTTCCCAATCGCCATCGGGCATACCATTTTTAAACGGCTGAAACACGACGAAGAAACCTGCCTGCGGCTCGGGCGAACGGTTCCATGAACCATGAAAAGCAATGAAGGCGCCGTTCTTATATTTTTCGGGAAACATATCGCCGGCATAAAACAACAGGTCGTTAGGTGCAAGGTGCGCCGGATAGGCTGCAGCCGGATCAATAAAATTGCTGTCCAATGTTTTTTCGCCGTCGCCACCATATTCCGGCATTAATATTTTTTTCTTTTTAAAAGGATCATAATAAATATAAGGCCAGCCTGCATTATCGCCATTGCCCAGCGCATACATGCATTCAGCAGGCAACTGTGCGTTTTGCTTATCGTTAAAATATTTAGGGAACAGCGTGTTGAGCTGGTCGCGGCCATGCTGCATAACAAATAATTTTTTAGCCTGATTATTCCAGGCTATGGCAACCACATTGCGCAGGCCTGTTGCATAACGGGCGCCATCGCCGTAAGTCTGATCCTTTTTATCGGCGCTGAACATCCATACGCCGCCCGCAGAATCCAGCAAAAGGCAGCCGGGCATGCCCATTGATCCGGGCTTCCTGTCGTTTTCCTGGCAGGAGTTGGAAGGGCAGCCAATGGGTATAAACATATTGCCCTTATCATCAAACATGATGGACTTGGTATTGTGCTCATTTCTGTCAATTAAACCTGTTACAATGCGTTCCGGCTTTGCTGTGTCTGTAACATGATTTTCTGCATCAAGCTTATAACGGAATATTTCTGTGTTGGAAGCAGTGTATAAATAACCATCATGTATCTGAACGCCTGTGCCGCCAAAATCACCAAAACCGTATAACAGTCTGGCATTGCCCTGCTCTTCGTGCAATAACAAGGTGCCAACGCCTTTTACTGTATGTGCAAGCCTTACATATATATCGTTTTGCGGCGTTACCACAAGATGCCTGGCGCTGCCAAGCGAATCGGCAACTATATTGGATGAAAAGCCGGAAGGCAATGTAAGGCCGCCATTTTTTAATACGGGCGCTTTTTCTTTAGTGCCATTTGTGTTGCAGGAAACAATGAGCGCAAGCATAAAAGCTGTGCATGCTAAAGTGAAGATTGAGCGTGATTTCATTCGTGCATATTTGTTTTTTCAGTTGTCTCATGGAACCTCGCTATGTACATTCCCCTGTGTGAGAAAAAATTATCATGCTCGGTTTCATTATGTGATATATTGCAGGTTATACTTATACAGCAATGCTAAACCGGCATAAACTTAGGAATAAATCAGGGCATACAAAAATACAAGGATTTTGTTGGGCTACCGGCAAATAAAAAAGCAGCTAACAGACGTCGCTGCAGTTAAATTCTGATGATAGCGGGTTCTGCAGGTGGGTTAAGCTATAAAAGACGATGCCTGATTATTCATGCAGCTTTTTATTGTTCTTATCAATAAAATACACGCTGCTGCCTTTTATTACCCTTGCTTCATTGTTATCAAAGCTGTCGGCGAAATTGTATTCAGGGCTTATTATAAAATCGCCTTTCCCGTTAATATAGCCCCACAGGCCTTTTTCATCTGATGCTGGTGCAAGCCCATCGGCAAAAGTCCGGGCGTTGCTAAACCGGAAATCAATAACTGTGTTGCCCTTTATATCAATATACCCATAACGGCCGTTTTTCATTACGGCAGCCAGGCCATTATGAAAACGCTGGGCATCGGCAAAAACCTTATCGCATTTTTGGGCCTGCGCCGGCATTACGAATGCAAACACCAAAAGAGGCAATAACCGTTTCATGGCAAAAGTTTTGACTCAAGTTAAATTTGCCGCTTGCGGAAATTGTATGACAGGGGAGATAATACCCGCGGTGATTGTAGTCATTTATTGTAAAAGCCGTTTATAAGCAGGCCGAAATTGCTGTTTTAAAATGGTATTGTTGTAAGGCTGTTACTGCCTGCCCGGCAGGCCGGCTTCATCCACTGCAAATTGCCTATTGGGCACGGCGCCCATTACAAACTCCAGCACGCCGCCCTGCATTAAAGTGGCATGCAGAATGGATGCTTTATCGTAAGGTTTGCCATTAAGTTTTATACTTTGTATGTAAGGGTGGTCTTTTGCATTATTGATGGTTTTGATGGTAAGTTTTTTGCCATTGGCCACTGTTAATGTTACTTCTTTAAACACCGGGCTCCCAAAAACATATTCGCCGCTGGCTGCATTTACCGGGTAAAAGCCTAATGCGCTCCATACATACCAGGCGCTCATCTGGCCGCAGTCTTCATTGCCGCATAAGCCATCTGTTTTGGCAGTATATAATTCCTGCATGATATTTCTCACCCTTGCTGCTGTTTTATATTGCTGACCTGCATAAGCATATAAATAAGCAATATGATGGCTGGGCTCATTGCCATGCGCGTACTGGCCTATCAGGCCGCTTATATCAGGCGAGGTATTCCCGCCTTTTAACTGCGAGCTTACGGTAAACAAGGAATCAAGTTTGCTTACAAAAGCATCTGTGCCGCCGAACGCTTTTATTAATCCATATACATCCTGCGGCACAAACCAGCTATGCTGCCATGCGTTACCTTCGGTAAACATAGCTTTATGCTCATCATGTTCAGAAAAATACGGATCGAATGGCGTAACCCAGCTTCCATCGGCGTTCTTTGCCCTGGCAAAACCAATGGACGGATCAAATACATTTTTCCATGATGCGGCGCGTTTCATGTAATAGTTGTAATCATCCGTATAGCCAAGTTTCTTTGCCACCTGCGCAATGCACCAGTCATCATAAGCATATTCCAGCGTAATGGTTACGCTGCTGCCCATTTTATCCTGCGGCAGGTATCCATATTCGCGATAGAAATCAGCGCCGCGTATATTTTGCATGCTGCTTTTCTTCATGGCCTCGTATAAAGCCGTTGTATTGATGCCTTTAAAATCTTTCAATATGGCATCTGCAACAATCGGGATGCAATGATATCCGGTCATGCAGTTGGTTTCATTAAACTGTAAATCCCACACAGGCAACAGGCCATGCTGGGTATAGAAATCATAATAAGAATTGATGATATCCGGCACACGTTGCGGCTGCAGCAAAGTAAACAAGGGGCTTTCAGCGCGAAATACATCCCATAAAGAACTTAACGTGTATATTGGATGCGCCGCTTTCTTAGGCAGGCCATCGGCGCCTTTATAATTTCCATTCACATCATCAAAGCGAACGGGCGCTTCGAATGCATGATACAAAGCTGTGTAAAACACTTTTTTTGTATCCATATCATCGCCGGTTACTTTCACCCTGCTTAATTCTTTCTCCCATGCATTGGCAGCCATTGTTTTTGCTGCAGCAAAGCTGATGGTTTCACTGGCTTTTAAGCCAGCCAGTGCACCGGCTTCATCCGCATAGCTTAATGCCACTTTCATCACGATCTTCTCCTCTTTCTTCGTGTCGAACAATAAGCAGGCAACTGCTTTATCTGAAGTTACGCTGTCGCCATTAACCGCATTGCCATCAGCAAAATATTGTACCGCTTTAACCGGCTTGCTTAAGCTTACAGCAAAAAATACTTTCTGGTCTGGCGCCCAGCCTTTTGAAAAACGGTAACCGGCAAATGTTGTATCATTTATCTTCCTGAAGCCACCGGCTGTACATTTATCCCAGTTAATGGCAAAGCCGAGATCGAAACGGATAATGGCATCCTTCGCTTCGGGGAAAGTATAACAATGAAAGCCCGTGTTTTCCGTAGCGGTGAACGCTGCTTTAATGCCAAATGTTTTCAGCAAAACGGAATAATAGCCCGGGGTTGCTTCTTCTTCGCTGTGAGAGAAAGCGCTTACGATTTTATCGCCTGATGGTTTTACATGTACCATGGGCAATACAGATATATCAGCAAGATCGCCGATGCCGGTGCCGCTTAAATGCGTATGGCTGAAGCCGGCAATTACCGAATCGCTGTAATGATAACCGCTGCACCAGTCCCAACCCGATTTCCCGTTGTCAGGGCTAAGCTGTATCATTCCAAATGGCACCGTAGCGCCGGGATAAACATGGCCATGTGCAGATGTGCCAATAAAAGGATCAACAAAATCAATAGCCTTTTGTGCGGTAATGTTTTGAACACCGGCAAAACCTGGCAGGAGAAAGAGCGCGAATAATTTTTTGCAGATGGAATACTTCATGTATGCAGTTTAATGTTTGTTTTGAAACAACAGGATGAGCCAATGTATAAGCCGGCCTTAACCCAAGCCCAGGGTCATTGAACAGTTTCATCTGCATAAGTGCTCACCGGTTCGCAGGTACAAACCAGGTTTCTGTCACCATACGTATTATTTACCCTTGCCACCGAAGGCCAGAATTTATTCAGGGTCACATAATATAATGGAAATGCAGCTTCTTTTCTTGTATAGGGATGGTTCCATTCGTCCGCACAAATTACAGCCTGCGTGTGCGGTGCGTTCTTTAAAGCATTATCCTTTTTATCAGCTTTACCTTCTTCCATGTTTTTTATTTCATCACGAATGCTGAGCAGGGCATCGCAGAAACGGTCAAGCTCAGCCTTGTCTTCACTTTCTGTCGGCTCAATCATGATAGTTCCGGGAACAGGAAAACTTAATGTTGGTGCGTGAAAACCATAATCCATCAAACGCTTGGCAACATCTTCCGCTTCCACTTCAGCAGATTTCTTAAACGGCCGCAGGTCAACAATAAACTCATGCGCACAGGTACCGTTTGTGCCAAGGTATAAAACATCATAAGCCTGCTGCAACCTTGCACGCATATAATTGGCGTTTAAAATAGCATATTCGCTTGCTTTTTTCACGCCCTCTTTACCCAGCAATCTTATATAAGCATAGCTGATTAATAAGATGGATGCAGAGCCATAAGGTGCGGCGCTCACACTGTTGACCGTTGGCTGTTGACCGTTGACCGTGCTGCCTGGTAAAAACGGTTTCAAGTGATCTTTGCAGCAAATAGGCCCCATGCCGGGGCCGCCGCCGCCATGTGGAATAGCAAATGTTTTATGCAGGTTAAGATGACAAACATCAGCGCCTATCAAACCAGGCGCAGTCAGGCCAACCTGTGCATTCATGTTGGCGCCATCCATATAAACCTGCCCGCCGCGGGCATGTACTATCTCTGTGATTTCTTTTACAGTTTCTTCATACACACCATACGTGCTTGGATACGTGATCATAATACCGGCAAGATTGACGGCATGTTGTTCCGCTTTTATTTTCAGGTCATTTACATCAATGTAGCCATTTTCCAAAGCCTTTACCACAACCACTTTCATGCCCGCCATTACCGCCGAAGCAGGATTGGTGCCATGTGCAGAAATGGGTATCAGCATAATGTTCCTGTGCGCTTCTTCTCTGCTTTCATGATAGGCTTTAATGGTAAGGAGGCCTGCATATTCGCCCTGTGCGCCGCTGTTGGGCTGCAGGCTGCAGGCATCGAATGCGGTTATCTCGCATAAATAATCTTCCAGTTCTTCAATCATCAACTGGTAACCGCCGGCCTGTTCTTTGGGTGCGAAGGGATGCATTTTGCTCCAATGGTTCCAGCTTAATGGTATCATCTCGGTTGCGGCATTCAGCTTCATGGTACAACTGCCCAGAGAGATCATGGAAGTATTTAGAGAAAGGTCTTTATTCTCCAGCGATTTTATATAACGCATCATCTGGCTTTCGCTGCGGTGCATATTGAAAACAGGGTGCGTTAAGAAAGAAGATGATCTTTTTGCGAAAGCAGGAATATGTTCGGGTTCTGTGTTTTCTTCTATTTCAAAACCAACAGGGTCAATATCGTTTTCAAAACAATTGATGAGATCGTACAGGTCATCAATCATCACTGTTTCATCCAGTGAAATCCCGATTAAATTATTAGCGGTATAACGAAGGTTGATCTTCTGGCGTTCTGCTTTTTCTTTAAACGCTTTTACATCATCAACTTTTACGGTTATCGTATCAAAATAATTTTGCGATACAAGCTGAAAGCCTCTTGCTTCAATGCCTTCTGCAACAAGCTGCGTAAGCACGGCAATGCGTTTGGCAATATGCTTCAGGCCTTCAGCGCCATGATACACCGCATACATAGCGGCCATATTGGCCAGCAAAGCCTGCGCCGTACAAATATTGGATGTGGCTTTTTCCCGCTTGATATGCTGCTCCCTGGTTTGCAAAGCCATACGCAAGGCGCGGTTGCCCCGGGCATCAACGCTTACGCCAATGATGCGGCCGGGTATGTTTCTTTTAAACGCATCTTTGGCAGCAAAGAAGGCCGCATGCGGGCCGCCATAGCCCAATGGCACGCCAAACCGTTGCGCAGAACCGATGGCGCAATCGGCATCTAATTCGCCCGGAGAAGCTAATAATGTCAATGCAAGCAAATCAGTAGCCATAACAACAAAGGCGTTATTGCTATGCACTTCGTGAATAAATTCACGGTAATCTTCAATTGAACCTTTATCGTTGGGATATTGAATAATGACGCCAAAGAAAGAGTTATCTATTGAAGCGGTTTTATAATCACCAAATACCAGCTCAACGCCTATGGGTTTTGCCCTGGTAATTAAAACAGCTTTTGTTTGGGGGAATATTTCGTTATCAACAAAAAATTTTGCCTTTTCAATATGGTCATGATCGCGGTTAAGCAGGTTAAAAAACATGGTCATGGCTTCAGCGGCCGCAGTAGCTTCATCCAGCAGCGAAGCATTGGCAATGGGTAACCCTGTGAGATCGCTGACCATGGTTTGAAAATTCAGCAAGCTTTCCAGACGACCCTGTGAAATTTCGGCCTGGTATGGCGTGTATTGGGTGTACCAGCCCGGGTTTTCAAAAATATTCCTCAAAATAACCGAAGGCGTTATGGTGTCATAATAACCCTGGCCTATATAATTTTTTAAGATTTTATTCTTCAGGGAAATATTTTTTATATGCTGAAGGTATTCGTGTTCGCTCATCGCTTCGGGCAGCTCCAACTCATGGTTCATGCGTATGTTTGCAGGAACAGTTTTTTGCACCAGCTCGTTCAGGCTATTAACACCAATAACCTTTAACATTTCGCTTAACGCGGTATGATCAATGCCAATATGCCGCCCTGCAAATTCACCGGACTGAGATTCAAATAGGTTCATACTAACTCCTGTAGAAAAGGGATTTAAAAAAGATGCGCAAAGTTACGCGCTATCATTTGTTAATAAAAGTAAAAGTGGATAAGGTGTGAATGGGTAAAAAGTTTAAAAGTTCACGGGTTCACAGGTTGTTACCCTCGCGATTTAAAGTGAGCGGGTTTGTTAATGCAGGTTCAAAGGAAAGATTATTTTATTGGCAGGTGGAACTTGCATTAAATTTTTCGGGTGTATTTCAAATTTTCGCAGGTGGGTGGCGACACCATAGCCGTCAACTTAGGAGAAACACGATTAATAAAAGACCCCCGAATGGGGTTTAATTTAAATAGCCATCGGTGCAACCGGTGGGCAAATGAAACGGTTTTGATATTGAACCCC